>NZ_LVCT01000385.1:0-51015 GCF_001647205.1 Rhodococcus sp. EPR-134 | reverse complement strand
AAGAGCGCCTGATCGTCTGCCACTACCACCCGAATACTCACGACTCCTCACGCTCCGAACCCCTGGACACCGAGACAAGCGGTAGTTGGGCGTCCACACGAAATCCCCCGTCGGCGCGGAATCCTGCTGAGACCTCGCCTCCCATCGCCTGTGCCCTCTCCTTCATTCCCAGCAGTCCGTACCCGGGTGGTGACGTCGAAGGCACTGCCGTTCCGGCGTTTTCGACCGACAGCATCAGAACCTCGGCTTCGTATGACAACGACACGGTGACGGCTCCTGGCAGCGCATGCTTGCTCGCATTCACGAGTGCCTCCTGGATAATTCGGTACGCTGTGAGATCTACTGCGGGCCCGAGTGGGCGCAGCGAACCCACAGCGCGCACATCGATTTCCATTCCTGCACTGACGAATTGATCCACCAGTGCCGGTAGATCCGAAAGCCCCGGAGCCGGCTTCATCGAGCGATCACCGTCCTGAGCATCACGGAGAACTCCGACCGTGGCCCGAATTTCATCGAGTGCCGCCTTGGACGTTTCCTCCACTCCGCGTAGTGCAGTCGTCGCCTTCTCCGGGTCTTTCCCGATCAAGTGCGACGCGACCCCGACTTGCAGGTTGACCAAGGCAATGTGGTGCGCGACAACGTCGTGCAGGTCTCGCGCAATCCGCATCCTTTCTTCGACGACGCGGTGTCGGGCCTCGTCCTCGCGCATTCTTTCCGCTTGCACCGCGCGCGCCTCGACGGACTCCAGATAGGCTCGGCGAGAACGGACCTCGGCGCCGGCAAAACTTGCCATCAGCAACCAAGCCAACAACCCCAGTGCCTCCTGCAGGAGATTGTTCCCCACTCCCAGGAAGATCGTGACGAGCATCAGCGAGCTGACTGTGCTCGCCGCTGCGAAGAAGGTCCTCCGGCGGTCACTCGTGCTGGCAACGTAGTAGAGGCACACCATCGCTGCGGAACCTGTGCCGGCATTCGGCGGCGCTGACAGTGCAATCATCAATACGCCGAGGAGTACTGCCACCGCCAGTGCCGAGAACGGATAGCGCCTTCGGAACACGATGGTTGCCGCTGCGATCGCTGTTACAAGCACTCCCACAACCGTGACCTCGCGGGTGTCATTGCCGTCGAGCGCGATGCGGTGCGCCGTCCACGTGGCAAGGAGCACGAGAATCGCCAGTGCCAGGTCGATGGTGCGCGGGTGTTCCGCACACCATCGACCCCACGTCGATGTCGAAGTCATCGATCTACCGTATCCGGGTCACACCGACAACTTGTCGCTCGTGGGTTCAGTGGAATCCTTCGAATCTGCGAGCAGCGCAGTCAACTGCTCCCCCTCGACATCGACGTTCGGGACCAACCGGTCCAGCCATGAGGGGAACCACCATGCCCTCGAGCCCAACAGGGACATGACGGCCGGTACGACGGTCATACGAATCACGAAGGCGTCGAACAGAACCGCGAACGAGAGTCCGAGTCCGATCTGCATGATGAAGGCGTCGCCGCCGAAGATGAAGCCCGCGAAAACGGCGATCATGATCAGCGCCGCGGCCGTGACCACTCGCGCGCCCTGGTCGAAGCCCTTCACGACTGCTTCATCCGGTCCGTCACCGTGGACGAACGCTTCACGCATTCTGGTCACCAGGAACACCTGGTAGTCCATCGCCAACCCGAAGACGATGCCAATCATGAAGATGGGCAACATCGCCACAACTGATCCGGTTTGACCTTCGATTCCGAGAATGCCGGCGAACCAACCCCACTGGAAGATCGCGACCAGCACACCGAACGTCGCACCGATCGAGAGCAGAAATCCGAGAGTTGCCTTGAGTGGTACCAAGATCGAGCGGAACACCAACATCAGGAGGATGAAGGCGAGGCCGACGACCAATGCGAGGTAGGGAACCAGGGCGTCGGCCAGGCGATCCGAAACGTCGATCGTCAACGCTGTCTGACCGGTGACCGACATCGTGGCTCCGGTCTCGTCGGTCAGTGATCCGGCGACCTCACGTATATCTGCGACGAGCGCCTTTGTTGCCTCGGTTTCCGGGCCACTCGAGGGAACCACCGTGATGACTGCTGTATCGCCGGCCTGATTGAGTGCTGGCGGCGTCACTGCCGCTACGTCGGGCAGAGCACCGAGCTTTTCCTGGGCGCCGCTCAATGCCGCTGCCGGATCTGCGGCGTCGGCAACGTCGACGACCACCATGAGCGGACCGCTGAACCCGGCACCGAACCCCTCGGATAGTCGGTCGGTAGCCCTGGCGGAAGTTGTGTCGGGCACTGGTGGGCTCGCCAAACTCAGGTTGATTCCGAATGTGGGGATCGCCAGCAATCCCAGCCCGAGGACTGACGCGAGCAAAACCGGAACTCGACGCCGGATCACGAACTTGGCCCATCGCGAGCCCGCCCCCTCCGACTGTTTCCGGTGTGTCAGTTCACCGCCGGACGCCAGCAGTCGACGATCAGACCGACTCATGACGCGCGACCCTGCAAATCCGAGTGTGGCGGGCAGCAGCGTCAGTGAAATCACCACTGCAACAGCAACTGCGAATGCTGCAGCCAGACCCATGCTCGTCAGGAACGGGATGTTCACGACGAACAGTCCTGCCAATGCGATGAGCACCGTCAACCCCGCGAACACTACGGCCGAACCCGCAGTCCCCGCTGCGCGGCCCGCAGCAATTTCTGGATCATGTCCGTCACGTAGTTCGGAGCGGTAGCGCGAGACGATGAAGAGCGAATAGTCGATCGCCACGGCGAGCCCCAGCATCATTGCCAGGACGGTTGTGCTCGAACCTAATTCGATGAAACCAGTTGCGATTGTGATCGTGCAGATCGCGATGCCGATGCCGATCAACGCGCTGATCAAGGGAAGCCCCGCCGCAACCAAGGAACCGAAGGTGACGGTCAGCACCACCGCGGCGATCGCGACTCCGATCACCTCTCCCATCGATTCGGCGCTGCTTTCCATCAGCACGTTGCCGGCAACATCGACTGCCAGCCCTGAATCCGCGGCGTCGTGGACGGCGGACTCGAGCAGTTCTTTCGAACTGTCCGGTAAGTCCATCGAGTCGGCGGTATAGGAGACCTGCATGTATCCGATCGTCCCAGTCGGCGACACTCCGCCGGAGGCATACGGATCCGATACCGCTGCAATCTCAGGATCCTTCCCGAGCGCAGAGACCAAGTCACTGACGGATTGTCGAATCGCCGGATCGGTGAGCGGCGTGCCCGCCGGAGATTCGAAGACGATGCGAGCACTGGCTCCGTCGGTGGACGATTGCGGAAATCTTTCAGCCAGAAGATCTTGCGCCGCTTGTGATTCGGTGCCCGGAATCGACAACGTATTGACGGTCGGACCGGACAGCGTTGCTGCGCCTACTCCGCCCGCCACCAGCAGGACGACCCAGAAGCCCACCATTGCCCAACGGCGCCGAAACGCGAGTCGCGAGAGTTTGTACAGGAATATCGACATGCGTGTCACTGTGCCGATACACGACCCCGTCGCACATCGTGCACAGGTAGGCAGTTCGACGTACTGCGCTCGCAGTAGGGCGGTGGTCCCCAGTGCTAGACGGGCAGGCCCAACTCCCTTGACCACGGCGGATCCGCCCCGGGACGTGACACGGTGACGGCTGCCGCGCGTGCGGCAAAGGTCAACGCGGCCGACCAATCTGCCTCGGTGAACGCACGCACAACAGCGACGTCGAGTGCGTCGTGACGATCAAGGTAGGCCAACAGGGCTCCGTGAACGGTGTCGCCCGCACCGATCGTGTCCGCGACGTCGACCGCGGGCGCCGGCACCGAAACATCGAGTTCCTCGGTGATCAACCGCAACCCGTCACCACCACGGGTGAGCAGGACGGCGCCGACGCCTTCGTGGAGCCACTCGGCGCCGTCGACCGAACCCAACCACTTCGCGTCGTCGTCGCTCACTTTGAGAATATCGATGGCGGGCAACCACGAACGAAACCGTCGTCGATACGCGTCCGGGTCGGAGATCACCGCCGGACGAATGTTGGGGTCCACCATGGTGAGTCGACCGCGGGCGTGTGCTTCGTGCAGCAAAGCTTCGTAGGCAGAGGCCCCGGGCTCGAGCACCAGCGACAGCGTTCCGAACGAGAATGCCCGGGCAGAGGGAAGTTTCGGCAGCGCGAACTGTCGATCCGCCGTTCCCTCGAGGTAGAAGGAATACCGCGCACCTCCGTCCGCTGCAAGGTTCACGACGGCCAGAGTTGTCGGCTCGGGCCCACGTTCGACCCCAGTTGTGTCGACATTGGACGCGGCCAGCGAGTCGATCATCCGATCTCCGAAAGCGTCTGTGGACAAGCGAGAGACGAATCCCACGTCGGATCCGAGTCGACCCAGTGCAATCGCAACGTTGAACGGTCCACCGCCCAACTTGGGTGAGAAGTTCTCCCCCACCGGAACCAGATCAACCAGTCCCTCACCACACACCACGACGGATCGTTCGCGTGTATCACTCATCGGTAGACCCTAACCTTCTCACCAGTCGAAGATGGATGTGACCTGCTCGGCACGAACGAGTTCGGGTGCCGAGCAGGTCACGATTGTGATGGATTCAGCTACCCACACGCTCGCCCGTAGCCGGGTCGAAGAGGTGAACAAGGCCGTCCACCCGCTCGAAGCCCAGCGTCTGGCCGTACTGCAGCTTCGATCGCCCGCCGGTGCGTGCAACGAGCGAGATCGGGTCGGCTTCGGTACCAGGCACGTGTGCGTAGATGTACGACTCGTTGCCCAGTTCCTCTACCAGGTCGATCTGAGCTGCGATTCCGTCTCCGGCAGCGACCACCTGGAATTGCTCGGGCCGAATTCCTACTGTGACCGAAGCCAGACCGGCCGCGGCGATTGCCGCCATCTGCTCGCGGTCCAGCGGAACCTCGACGTCGCCGAAACGCACCCCACCCGAACTGACCGGCGCCGTTACCAAGTTCATACCTGGAGATCCGATGAAGCCTGCAACAAACGCATTGGCCGGCCGATCGTAAAGTTCGGTCGGAGAAGCGAATTGTTGCAACTTGCCGCCCTTGAGCACTGCCACGCGATCACCCATCGTCATCGCTTCCACCTGATCGTGCGTGACGTAGACGGTGGTGGTTCCGAGACGACGCTGCAACGCCGCGATCTGCGTGCGGGTCTGGACGCGTAGCTTTGCGTCGAGGTTGGAGAGCGGCTCGTCCATGCAGAACACTTGCGGTTCACGAACGATAGCTCGGCCCATGGCAACTCGCTGCCGTTGACCACCGGAAAGCTTGGCCGGCTTGCGGTCGAGATAGTCAGTCAGGTCAAGCAGTTTGGCCGCTTCGGCCACTTTCTTCTTACGCTCCTCGACGGGCACACCGCGCATCTTCAACGCGAACCCCATATTTTCCCCGACGGTTTTGTTGGGGTACAGCGCGTAATTCTGGAAGACCATTGCGATGTCGCGATCCTTGGACGGGACATCGGTCATGTCCTTGCCGTTGATGGTGATCGCGCCGGAATCGATGTCCTCGAGCCCTGCCAACATGCGCAGGGCCGTGGACTTTCCGGAACCTGACGGACCGACGAGCACGATGAACTCCCCGTCGTTGATGTCGAGATCGAGTGAATCGACAGCGAGGGTCCCGGCACCTTCGTAGATGCAAGACGCTTTCTGGTACGAGATTTCAGCCATGACGAACTCCTGAGAGGGTGAGGAGAATTATTTGATTGCACCGAAGGACAGGCCGCGCACCAGTTTGTTCTGGGCGAACCAACCGGCCAGGATGACGGGCAATGCCGCCATGGTCGCTGCCGCGGAGAGCCGAGCCCAGTACAGGCCCTCGCCGGTGATGAACCCGACCAGGAAGACCGGAATCGTCTGTGCTTGAACAGCTGTCAGGTTGACGGCGAAGAAGAATTCGTTCCACGAGAAGATCACGCAGATCAGCGCAGTCGCAGCAATTCCGGGCGAGATCAGCGGGAGGATCACCTCGCGAACCGAGGTCCACAAACTCGCGCCGTCCATGCTGGCAGCTTCGAGAAGTTCGCCGGGGACTTCGAGAAAGAACGAACGCATCATCCACACTGCGATCGGCAGATTCATCGATGTGTACAAGATGACCAGCGCCCAGATGTTGTCGAGCAATCCGATGTCGTTGACGATCACGTACAGCGGCACGATTGCAGCGACGACTGGGAGCATCTTGGTACTGATGAAAAAGAACAGAACGTCCTGAGTCTTGGCTACCGGGCGAAGCGACAATGCAAACGCAGCCGGAACACCCAGTAGCAGAACAAGAATCGTCGACATGGCCGTCGCAAATGCGGAGTTTGCCAGCGTCGTGCCGAGACCGGAGTCGAGGACGGCACGGAACTGTTCGAGGGTGGGAGTGAAGAACAGCTTCGGCGGATCCGTGTAGGCGTCTGCCTCGGTCTTGAACGCGGTCAGGACCATCCAGAAGACCGGGAAGAAGAATCCGAGAGCGGCGATCCACGCCACGACCGACCACGGACTGAACTTACTGCTCTTCTTTTTCTTGACGACGGGTTTGTCGGTCGTCGCGCTTGTCGTCTCTACGGCAGTCATCACGCCGCCTCCTCGTTGCCGGTGAAGCTCTTGAAGATCAATCGGAGCGCAAGTGTCGACACGATGATCGTCGCGATCACTGTCACGACACCCATCGCCGCAGCTTGACCTACGTCGAAGCCGAGGAACGCGCGCTGGTAGATGTAGAACGGCAGGTTCGAGCTGGCCACGCCGGGCCCACCCGAGGTCATCATGTACACCGCGTCAAAGGTGTTCACGAGGTAGATCGCACCCAGAACTGCACCGAGTTCGATGAAGCGGCGCAGGTGCGGCAACGTCAGTTCGCGGAACATCGCAAACGGCTTGGCTCCGTCCACTCGTGCGGCTTCGAGAATGTCTCGGGGCATGGACTGCAAACCGGCCAGAATGAGCAGCATCATGAAGGGCGTCCACTGCCAGATCAGATTGATCATGACGGCGGCGAGCGGAAACTTACTGACCCAGTCGACCTGGCCGACGCCGAAAGGCTGGAGGACAAAGTTCACGATACCGAACACCGGGTCGAACATTGTTGTCTTCCACAGCAATGCGCCGGCGACGGGAGTGATGAGAAACGGCGTGATCAGCAGTGTCCGCACGATCCCCCGACCGAGGAATGCGCGGTCGAGTAGCAGCGCCAGCGCGAGTCCGAGGATCACGGAAACGATGACGGTTCCCACGATCATGATGACCGTGTTGACCGCGACTTCCCGAAACTGACTGTCCTTGAAAACCTCTATGTAGTTGTCGAACCCGTTGAAGTGCCGCGATCCCGGCCGGACTAGGTTCCACGACTGCGTCGAGTAGTAGAGGGTGAACAGAAACGGAATCTGGGTGACGACGATCGAGAAGATCAACGCCGGCAACAGGGGACCTCTACGACGCCAACCCTCGGCGCGGGAGATCTTCTTTTCGACCCGGACCGGTGGCGCGTCGTCCACCGTAGTTCTGGGCTCGGCAACCGTAGTCATCGGTTCTCCTGATAGGTCTTGCCGACCACCTCGGCATACTGCTGGGATTGTTCGAGTGCTTCTTTCACGCTCTTCTGACCCGCGATGGCCGCACTGATCTGCTGGCTGACGCGAGTGCCCAGGTCCTGAAACTCAGGGATGGTGAGGAACTGGACGCCGGTGTACGGAACCGGTTGCACTGTCGGGTTTTTCGGATCTGCATTGTTGATCGATTCGAGGGTGATCGGACCGAATGCCTGTGCGGCCTCTTGATATTCCGGAATCTCGTAGGTCGATAGGCGACTTCCCGGAGGAACTCTCGACCAGCCGAGTTCGGTTCCGACCTTCTGGATGTAGTCCTTGTTCGTCATCCAGGAAATGAACTTCCAGGCGTCATCTTTGTTCTTTGCCGACTCCGGGATTCCGAGCGCCCACGTGTAGAGCCAACCAGGATCGGACTTCTCGACCTTCGGGGCCTTCGCATATCCGATGTTGCCGACTACCTTCGACGACGCAGGGTCCTCGAGAACCGACACAGCCGACGTCGCGTCGTACCACATCGCCGTGTTGCCTTGCGCGAATTGTGTTGCACATTCACCGAATCCGCTTGTGGCAGGACCCGGCTGACCGTGCTCCTTGACCGTGTCCACGTAGAACTGAACCGCATCCTCGACCTGCGGACTGGTCAGCTGCGCATTCCAATTCTCGTCGTACCAGCGTCCACCGAAGGTGTTGATCACGGTGTTCAGCGGTGCGAGTACCTCACCCCAGCCAGGCTTTCCGCGCAAGCAGATTCCCGCCATCTTGGCGTCCGGGTTGTCGAACTGTGCTGCCCAACCTGCAACTTCTTGCCACGTCGGGTCTTCGGGAACTGTAATCCCCGCCTGATCGAACAGATCCTTGCGGTACATCAGGAACGACGACTCCCCGTAGAAGGGGACCGCGTACATACTGTCCTCGTACGACAGAGAAGTCTTGATCGACGGTACGAAGTCGTCCTCGTCGTAACCGGGCGTCGTGTCTGCATAGTCGGACAGGTTCGTGAGCCAACCGTTGGCGGCCCACTGAGGTGTCTCGTAGTTGCTGATCATCACGACGTCGAACTCACCGCCGCCGGTTGCCGTCGACGCCGTGATCTTGGCGCGCGCCTGGTTCTCGGAAAGGCTGACGAATTTGAGGTCGATGCCAGGGTTCTCGGCTTCGAAAGCCGGCGCCAGTTTGATGGCGTCCTGCATCTGCGAGTTCGACACCATCGCGATGGTGACTGTTCGTTCGCCGGAACCACCGAGCGCACCAGCGCCCGCACATCCCGACACCAGGAGGCAGAGCGCCGCCGCGGCAGCGCCCCACACTCGTCTTCCTGTTTTCACGGATTACCTTCCTTCACACTTGCGTGTCAGTCGCGCGCTCGGACCGCGAAACTCGTGAGATCGCTAGCCTTCGAGCAGCCACTGGGCGCACTCGACGTCGGTGACGAGTACGTTTGCCAAACCTCCGCGCAATGCGCCCAGAACGGCCTGGCGTTTGTGTGTTCCTCCCGAAATCAGAATCGTCTGATCGCAGGATTTCACTGCGTCGAGCGATACGGAGACCGTTCGCTCAGGTAGTGGCCCCTCCACTGGATTGCCGTCGACCGAGTAGAAACGGCCGCCGATTTCACCGACAGCGCCTCGACTTTCCAACTCGTCCAGCATGGTCGAGTCGACGAAGCTACCGGCAAACAAGGTCGTCGCGGTCGAGACGGCACCGACTCCGAAAACCATGATGTCGGAATCAGTTCCGGCTTGCAGCGCCTTCGAGATCACCGAGTCGTTTCGCATCGACTCCACGGTCGCCGGGTCGGCATACAGCGGAGCGTTGAGACGAATAGGATTGGCCTGCAACTGTTGTGCACATCGGCCGATGGTGAAGTCGACACCGGTTTGGTAGTCGGTCACCGTCATGGAGCCGTCAAGTTGTACCACAGCCGAGCACTTCGCGGCCTTGTCCGGCAAAGATCCTGCTACCGCAACGGTTTCCGGACCCCAGGTAAACCCGAGAACGCTCGAAGGCTGCAGACGACGAACCAGAACTTCCGCTGCTCGTCGACCGAGTGCGTCGAAGTCCGGGTCGTCCGCATCCGAAATCGCTTCGGGGACGATCAACACTTCGGCCAACCCGAAGTGCTTCTCCAGCTTCGATTCCAACTCCGTGTTCACCGAACCTTCGAGCTCCGGCGGTACCAAAATCTCGACCCTGACCAAACCTTGCGTCCGCGCCCTGGCCAACAGTCGCCCGGCTGTCGGCCGCGAGACGCCCAATTTCGCTGCAATCTCCGCCTGAGTGGCGCCTTCGAGGTGATACATCGTCGCCGCCCGCAAGGCGAGCCGCACATCCTCGGAAGCGGGCAACTTCGACGACTTGAGTCCTGTGGGCTGAGCCGACTGGTTCACACGGTCTCCTTGTGCATCAGGTTCAAAGTTTCTCGATCGTGAGCAAATGCTCACTAGATGTTCTTATGCTCATTAAGCTAACATCTACGTTGTGACCCACACAACAGTTTCCGGAGAATCCGTCGATCTACCTGCGACAATTCGGGCAAATGTCCTCGTCGAGACCGGAAAGATGCAGATGGTCGAGAGACCACGACCGTCCCCGAAGGCGGGTGAAGTCCTCGTTCGCATCCATGCCGTGGGCGTGTGCGGGTCGGACGCGCACTACTTTCACGAAGGTCGCATCGGCCCTTACGTAGTCAACTCACCGCTCGTTCTCGGACACGAAGCATCGGGACGCATCGCCGCGGTCGGTGACGGCGTCGACCCAACACGCATCGGGCAGCGTGTCTCCATCGAGCCTCAGAAGCCCGATCCGACAAGTCCCGAATCCAAGGCAGGCAGATACAACCTCTGCCCTCATATGGAGTTCTTCGCGACGCCGCCGATCGACGGTGCGCTGACCGACTACGTCACGATCGGTGCCGACTTCGCCCATCCCATCGCAGATTCCGTGTCCTACGAGGCAGCTGCGCTGTTCGAGCCACTCTCCGTAGGGATCGCCTCAGCCCAGAAGGCGGGGATCACTGCCGGCTCTCGGGTGTTGATCGCCGGCGCCGGCCCGGTAGGAATCGTGACGACGCAGGTGGCCAAGGCATTCGGCGCGACGGAAGTCATCGTCTCGGACATCGATGCGGCCCGACGTGATGTGGCACTGAAATTCGGCGCAACAACCGTCGTTGATCCACGTGAGAGCGACGTACGCTCGCTGGCCGTCGACGCATTCATCGACGCCTCGGGTGCCACGGCCGCGGTGATCGACGGGATTCACGCACTTCGGCCCGCTGGGACCGTCGTTCTGGTCGGAATGGGTGCCGACGAGATACCGTTGCCGGTCCCGATCATTCAGAATCGCGAACTGATGCTGACCGGAGTGTTCCGGTACGCCAACACGTGGCCGATCGCCGCCGCATTGGTCGCTGCCGGGCGCGTCGATCTGGACTCGATGGTCACAGCACGCTTTTCACTCGAACAGTCGCAAGAGGCCCTGGTGGCCGATTGCATTCTCGGCAGCATCAAAGCCGTAGTCATCGTCGCCGAAGGAGACTAGTACTTTCATGGAACTCAATACGAAGACCCTGTTCGACTTCGATGCTGCACTCGAAGTGCCGAACTACGACCGGAGCAAAGTCACTACTGGCATAGTGCATTTCGGTGTCGGAGGCTTTCACCGTGCACACCAGGCCATGTACATCGATGATCTCCTGCGACGCGGTGAGGGCTTCGACTGGGGAATCTGCGGAGTGGGAGTGATGCCGTCGGACAAGCGGATGAAAGACGCTCTCCGCGCGCAGGACTGCCTCTACACGCTGGCGCTCAAGCATTCTGACGGAACCCTCGAGGCCCGGGTCATCGGGTCGATCGTCGAGTACCTGTTCGCTCCGGAGGATCCGGAGGCGGTGATCGAAAAGATGGCATCCGAATCGACGAAAATCGTATCTCTCACCATCACCGAGGGCGGATACAACATCTCGCACACTACGGGTGAGTTCGACGCGTCCGATCCCGCTGTAATGCACGATCTCGAGCCGGGAACACTCCCCCACACCACCTTCGGTCTGATTTGTGCGGCACTCGCACTCCGTCGCGACCGGGGCCTCGCCCCGTTCACGATCATGAGTTGCGACAACATCGAAGGCAACGGATCGGTCGCCAGGACGGCAGTCGGAGCGTTCGCCGCCCTGAAGGATCCCGAACTTGCGGAGTGGATCGACGAGAACGGCGCCTTCCCCAACTCCATGGTCGACCGGATCACACCCGTCACGACAGCCGAGGTGACCACAGAGATCGCCGAGACGTTTGGCGTGGAAGATCAGTGGCCGGTCGCGGCTGAGCCGTTCACCGCGTGGTTCCTCGAGGACGAGTTCACCTCAGGCAGGCCACCTCTGGAGAATGCCGGCGTCAATCTCGTGCCGGATGTTCGCCCGTACGAACTGATGAAACTGCGCCTTCTCAATGCCGGCCATCAAGGCATCGCGTACTTCGGCTACCTTGCCGGATACCGCCTGGTCCACGAGGCATGCCAGGACGAACTCTTGTCGGGGTTCCTGCTCGACTACATGAATCTCGAAGCGACGCCGACCCTTGACCCGGTACCCGGCGTCGACCTCGATCAGTACAAGAAGACCCTCATCGAAAGATTCTCGAACCCCCAGATCCGCGACACGATTGCACGTCTGTGTGCCGAGTCGTCCGATCGAATTCCCAAGTGGCTGTTGCCCGTCATCCGGAACCAACTCGACACCGGTGGGTCGATCAACCTGTCCACCGCAATTGTCGCTAGCTGGGCCCGCTACGCCGAGGGCACAGACGAGAACGGAGATCCCATCACCGTCGTCGATCAGCTGTCGGACACTCTGGTGCCGCTCGCCCAGAAACAGTCGAGCGACCCGTTGGCCTTCATCGGGTACCGCCAAGTGTTCGGCGATCTCGTGGACGATCGCCGATTTGTCGCTAGCTTCCGAAAGACCCTCGACTCATTGCACTCCGTCGGAGCCAGAAGAACCCTCGAGGAGGTGCGCGGGCTCTGACTACACCGAGACGTCGTGCAGGTGATGGATCGGATCGTGAATGAAGTAGGCCGCCAACGATTCGACGGTGAACGCCGATCCGTCACTGCGGAGACCCCGTCGTTGGCGGCTACCCTCTGGCACGGTTTCGAAGGCATTCGCGACCTCCGCCGCGGCGTCGGACAATTCCGATGCCACCTTTGCCGGATCTTGGTCGTTGTACCGCTCGGCCTCGGCTGTTGCGTCCTGATCCCAGTTCTCGAATCGCGGATCGTCGAATTCGAGCATCTGTTCCAACCGCACCTTGAAGATCCGGAACACGTCGCGTACGTGGGCGGAATACTCCAGCGCTGACCATGTTTCGCTGTCCGGCCGCTCCGTCACATTCTCGCGCTCCAGTACCTCGGCCCACGAGACGGCATTGCTACGCACAAGATCTGGAACATCCGCGAACGCCACAGCGGACGAATCAAACCCGCACTCGGCGCATGGGCGTTCGAGGACCCAGGTCCAGTTCTTTGTATCCGGGGTGATCGGCATGGATCGAGAATAGTCCGCCAGGGCGGGGTCAGTCTGCTTCGATTGGCCGATGAAGCGAATCATGATCGCTATTGCGACTCCATTCGTGCTGATGCTTACTTCGTGTGGCGGGGACGTGGGCGACGCGGAACCCCACGAACTCGCCTTCACATGCGACGACGCACATGCGTACCTCGAAGTTTTCGGGACGGTCGAGGCGGCGTTGGCCCGGCTACAGAGCCCTGGATGGAACGATGTCCCTGAACTCGTGGGTTCCGCCAGCGCCTGGGCAGCGTTCACACCACAACAGCAGACTGCGATAGTCAATTCACTTCATGCGGCTTCCCGAGGTGAATGTTGATCCGTATTTCGGTGCCGGTATCCGGCATCTGACTCCGTCGACAAGATTTGCCGGTCGATACTCGGATCGGCCGAAGAACTGGACATACTCCGACTGATTCCACGTCGCCGATCGATCGAATCCGCGATGACATGAGCGGACCGCACGACGACTGGAGAGGATTCGACGCTGAGGCGCGTGAGCGCACCAAGAAGCCTTCGAAGCAGCGGAATCGGGATCGTGCGACTGAGCAACGCCGGAGGCCTGATTCGCCGGTCGCACAACAGAATTACAAACGACGACGTAACTACGTCATTCCGTTCGTGACAAAATACTCGTTCGTCGGCGACGGACCGATCACTTCGATTTCCTCGACGGGTCTCGTCGCCCCTCACGTGAAGGGCGTCGAGTCGACATGTACCCCTTCCGAACGCAGTAAATGCTCGGCCGCACAAATCAACAGGGAAAGGGATTCGTACGAGAGTCCCTCGATCGCATGCATCAGCCTGTCAGGCGCCGGAATCGACCGGTCGCCCGGCGAACCCTCGGATCTCCGCACAGAAAGCACGGTCGAGAGTTCTCGTTGATTCACCACCTGACCTGCGCTGTTCGCTCGCTCGAACATGGCATTCAGCCGCTGGACCAGTTCCTCACCTTCAGCTGATCGAATAGTGTTGCCGAACAGCCTGTTTCCATGATCGGCTTCGACACCAGGCCCGATCGAGTTCTTGATTGTCACAGTATGTTCTCCGTTACGTTGGTCTGTCGGGTTGATCAGGGGTGCGACCCGGAGCAATTCGCAGAGCCTTTATCCGTGCCGCCCAACGGCGTCGCGTCCATCGACAGCAGACGAATCTCCCCCGGCGCCCATCGGCTTCCGGTAGCGAGACCTTGAAGTTGCTGTTCACTTGCAGTTCGTCGTTACACTTTAACAATAGTTGTAACGCATCGAGAAGTGTTTTGTTCCGATTGCCCGGTTTTGCACCCGATCGAGGCAACTACTGAGCTCTCGCGGGCTGCGGATTCTGCAATTCACGAAGCTCGGCAAAATGGATCCGACGCAGACAAGGACGGCGAGACAGCCCTCGTTGGCTCTCGTTTCCAGTGATCGAGCACGAAGTCCTCAATGGTGATGACCCAAGTCCGACAGCGCTTTTCAGACAGGGAAAGGGCCCCGCAGTTGCGGGGCCCACTATCGTTGCCGTTCCTTGCGTAGAGTCGTTTCCGACAGTCGGCTGCCGGTCAGCGCGTCAACATTTGGGTGCAGCCGAGCCGCGGGGGGACGGCTCGACTGCCTTGTACCTACACCGGTAGGCACGTCTAAAGCGTGACACTTCTGCACGTCGAGCACATACGCTGAAATACCCGGATAGGTACCTACTTTTCCTTCACGTCCGGCACGTCGCTCGCTCGGTTGCGCCCAATTGCACTGCGCTCCCGATACTTGTCGAGGATTGGGTATCCGGATCCGAGACTTTCACCTCGTCCGAGATCGACGATCGCGGTACGACATTTACTTGTGTAGCCACGAAGGATCAACTCAGCCGTACCCGCATGCGCGTTGCGTGCGATTCAATACCAACTACGTGTGGGCAACTGCACCAACTACCTGTGGGCAACTGCCCTGTTGATTGCACTCTGCGCACTTGTCGCCGTTGCGATCGTCGGCAGCATGACTTTCGACAAAAGTCATTGGGTCTGACCTGCGGGCTCACGGCAACTGAATGTGGGGCGGGCGGGGCTCGAACCCGCGACCAATGGATTATGAGTCCACGGCTCTAACCGACTGAGCTACCGCCCCATCCGGATGCGATGCATCGCGGCGAATCCGAATGTTACCGGCACATCCGACGCGGATCACAATCGGGCAGGCGGTGACGCGATGCACTCTTTCGAGTCGAGTCTTCCAAGGTTGGTCGGCACAGGCGCGATGAGCCGATACCGTGGGAGTGCACACCCCACGGAACAGGATCACCACATGAAGCTTGCACTGACCGAATTCAAGAACTCGAAGGCCACGATCCGGATCATCATGTCCGACGGCGCGAAACTGAACGGCACCGTCACCGATTTCACCGAAGACACTCTCGTTCTCAATTCTCCGAATGGTGTCTACTACATCAACCCCAGCCACATCATCCGGCTGTTCGAGCCTTCGGATCGCGCAGCGAAGTAGGCGCACCGGTCAAACAGTTCGACGGTTACACCGAAAGCCCGACGCAGACACTTGCGTCGGGCTTTGGTGTATCTGTCGCCAATATCTTCGCGTCGCGTTCACGGGTGCTGATGCCGCCTATCCTCTCCGACATGGCGAACGACAGCGGACCACCTGAACTCGTGTTGTTCGACCTGGGCGGTGTGCTGTGTCGATTCGAGCCTGACCGTCGCGCCGCAGAACTGGCTGCGGCCATCGGCGTCACGGAAGACGAGATTCATGCCCTCGTGTTCGCGTCCGGGTTCGACCAGGAATGCGATCTCGGCATTCACTCCGAAACCGCGATCCTGGAACGCTTTCGACGACTCGGGTTTCCTGGTGACCGCGACGAGCTACGCCGAGCCTGGGCCAAGGCCTTTATCCCGGACCGCGCGGTCATCGATCTCGCAATCGCGCTTCGAAGCGAGGGGGTCGTGGTCGCCACACTCTCCGACAACGGACTTGTTCTCTTGGCCGCCATCGAGAGTGTCGTAACTCCATCGGCAATCGACGAGCATGTTTTCTCCTGCATGCTCGGAGCTACCAAACCCGAACCTGCGGCCTTCCTGGCTGCGCTGGAGTTGCTCGATGCGCGTCCACAGCAGACCTTCTTCGTCGACGACAACCCGGTGAACGTCCTCAGCGCTCGACGGCTGGGAATTCGCGGCGAACAAGCAAACAAGGCGGCAGACGTCGAATAGGCACTTCGATCGGTGGGTCTGCTGCGAGCGCACTAGGTCAGACAAAAACAAGGTCAGACCACAACAAGAAAGCCCCCCACCCGATTTCTCAGGTGAGGGGCTTTGCTGCTCCCCCGGCTGGACTCGAACCAGCAACCGTCCGATTAACAGTCGGAAGCTCTGCCAATTGAGCTACAGGGGATTGTCTTGCTCGCTTCGCCCGTTCCGGCGTTGCCTGAGAAACTGTAGCGAATCCTTCACCGAAGTACCAAATCGCCTGCCCAGCGAGTCATCAGGCAGGATGGAGTCAGGACGATCGGTGCTGGAGGGAAGCAGGAATGATGCGTTTGTTGATCGGTGTTGCAGCTGGGTACGTCCTGGGAACCAAAGCGGGCCGCGCACGATACGAGCAGATCAGCCGGGCCGCGAAGGCGGTGGCCACCAGTCCGGCCACCAAGAAGGTGTTGGACGCGTCACGGCAGAAGCTGGCCGACTCACTGAGTACTCAGCCCAAGCTCGAGCCGATGAAGCCGATCAACGAGGAGACTACGATTCTGGTCCCCCACGACCAGTTGAAGAAAAACCGCTAGGTCAGACGCTTTGGTCGCCGACAGCCTGCTCACGCAGCTGTCGGCGATACTGCTCCAGCGCCACGAGGTCGCCGAACAGTGAGTTGTACTCCTCGGGGGCTGCAGCAGGTGAAACGCGCTGAAGCTTGGATTTGAGGTCGGCAACCTGCTCGCCCACCCACGCTTCCTGCAGTCGTGCGAGCACTCCGTTGATGTAGCGCGGAACCGTGTCTTCGTCACACGGCATCGGTTCGACGGCCAGCTCAGATACAACCGAGGCCACCGTCATGTCTTCGACGCCCTTGGTTACGACTTCGATCCACTCGGCGCCGCCGAGTCCCTTGCTCGTTCCACCGGCGTCAGCCATTGCCTGTCTGATGACAACGTAGGCGGGGTGGGTGAACGTCTCGGGCGGCAACGAGTCGAAGACACTGCCGGCGATGCCAGGGTGCTGCAATGCGGCCTTGAGGACAGCTCGCTGCGTCGAGAGCGCGGGATCGTTGGGCCGGGGCCTGGAGATTCCGATCGGCAGCGCAAGCGCATCGGCAGCAGGTTGGTCGACAACCTGACGACGCTTGGGCGCCGGTGACGATCCACGCGTCGACGCCCGTTTGCGAGCTTCGTCACGCACGCGTCGTCGAACCGACGGAAGATCGTCCCAACCGACCCATCCGCACAACAGATTCGCGTAGCTGTCGCGCAGAGTTGATTCCTTGATCTGCGCAACGACGGGCACGGTACGACGCAGTGCCTCGACACGACCTTCAGCGGTCTCCAGATCGTGTTCGGTGAGGATGGACTTCACCACGAACTCGAACATCGGAGTGCGCCGTGCCACGAGGTCGCGAACGGCGGCGTCACCAGACTTCAGACGCAGATCGCACGGGTCCATTCCGTCGGGCGCGACGGCGACGAACGTCTGCCCGGCCATCTTTTGATCACCCTCGAACGCCTTCATCGCAGCGGCCTGCCCCGCGGCATCACCGTCGAAGGTGTAGATGATTTCACCGCGAAAGTAGCTGTCGTCCATCAGGAGTCGACGGAGCATCGCAAGGTGCTCCTCACCGAAGGCGGTCCCGCACGAAGCGACGGCGGTCTTGACGCCGGCCAAATGCATCGCCATGACGTCGGTGTAACCCTCGACGACTACCGCCTGGTGTCCCTTGGCGATGTCGCGCTTGGCGAGGTCCAAGCCGAACAGGACCTGAGACTTCTTGTAGAGAATCGTTTCCGGCGTGTTGACGTACTTACCCGGCATGGTGTCGTCGTCGAAGAGCTTGCGGGCACCGAAGCCGATGACGTCACCGGCGACGCTGCGGATCGGCCACAGAAGTCGGCGATGGAACCGGTCGATCGGACCTCGCCGGCCTTCTTTGGACAGCCCGGCTGCTTCTAGTTCTTTGAACTCGAAACCTTTGGACATCAAGTGTTTTGTGAGAGTGTCCCAACCTTCTGGCGCGTATCCACACCCGAACTGCAGGGCCGCTGCACCGTCGAAGTTTCTCTCGGTGAGGTAGTCGCGAGCCGCCTGGGCATCGGGTTCGCGCAGACGAGCGGCGTAGAACTCCTGAGCCGCCGCGTTTGCTGCGATCAAGCGTGCACGGGTGCCGCGATCGCGCTGAACGGACGGTCCGCCGCCCTCGTACGAAATCGTGTAGCTGAGTCGATCCGCCAACTGCTCGACGGCCTCTACGAAGCTGATGTGATCCATCTTCTGCAGGAACGAGTACACGTCACCACCCTCACCGCAGCCGAAGCAGTGGTAGAGGCCGTGGTTGGGTCGCACGTGGAACGACGGCGACTTCTCGTCGTGAAAGGGACACAGACCTTTGATCGAATCGCCACCGGCACGCTTGAGTGAAACGTATTCACCGACGATGTCCTCGATGCGAGTGCGTTCGCGAATGGCCGCGATGTCTCTGTCAGAAATTCGGCCCGCCACGTACATCAGTCTAGGCGGTCCCCCGGCACCTCCTGACAACGATATGTTGATGGCCGACTCTGCACCGCAGCGATGGGACCGACGATGACTGAAAACGCCTCGAGCGCGCACGAAGGGCGATCAGGAACCCGATTCGGCGTGTACGAGTTGCGTAGCCTCCTCGGCCGAGGCGGAATGGGTGAAGTGTACGAGGCGTACGACACCTCGAAGGATCGCCTGGTCGCACTCAAGTTGCTCCATCGAGAGCTTGCGGCCGACCCGTCATTCCAAGCTCGTTTCCGCCGAGAATCTCGCGCCACCGCCGCCCTGAACGAACCGCACGTGATCCCGGTGCATGACTGGGGCGAAATCGACGGAGTCCTCTTCATCGACATGCGTTTGGTCGAAGGCCACACATTGCGAGCCGAGTTGACCGAATTCGGCCGACTCACGCCTGTACGAGCCGTCGACATCGTCTCGCAAATCGCGTCGGCGTTGGACGCCGCCCATGCCCGCGGGCTCATCCATCGTGACGTCAAACCAGACAACATCATTCTCACGAACAACGGCTTCGCCTACCTCGTCGACTTCGGAATCGCATACTCACAGACGGACACGAAGATCACCACCGAGGGAAGCGCAGTCGGTTCGTATGCATACATGGCGCCGGAGCGGTTCGGAATCGAAACGCCGACGGCCGCAGCGGATGTCTATTCCCTGGCTTGTGTCCTCTACCAATCACTCACCGGAACAACACCTTTCAACACCACAAGCATCGAGCATCTGGTCAATTCGCACCTGAACGCTCCGCCGCCACGCCCCACACTGGCGGTTCCGTCGCTCCCGCAAGGCCTTGACGCCACCGTGGCTCGCGGCATGGCAAAGGATCCCGCACACCGCTATCCGACTACGGGAGCGCTCGCACTCCAAGCGCGGCAGGCCCTCTCGACGACCCACACCCCCGGTGCCGCCGGCGGATTGCAACCCACGATCGTCGGGCAGCCCACCTACACCACGGCGAATCCCGCTCACGGGAACTACACGCACATCGTGACAAAGACCAAGCGAAACCGAGCACCGATCGCGATCGGTGCGGCTGGAGTTGCACTCGTTCTGGCCGCAGGAGGCACGGCGGCCTGGGTGACGCTGGGGAATTCGGGCCCCGAATCACCAACCGCTGTAGCAGCTTCCACCGCCACGTCGGCACTGGCACCCATTCAGGATCCGGTCAGAACGCCGAAGCTCGAGCCGCTACCCACCGCCGGACAGCAGGCAACCACCACCACGCGGGCGCCGAACCCCGCCACGAAGAACGGCGATCTCGGGGTGAGCAAGCCGATCACCGTCCCCTCATGCAAAGGAACCGGAATCGTGGTGTTGGCCAATGCCACCGATCCGGCAACGTACGCCAGCGAGATCCAGAACTACCTCGACGCGTTCCCCGGCTCGAAATACCTACGCACAGACCAGTCCTGCCCGTCACTGCGTCAAGTCTCCGATTCGGGGACGGCGATCTACACGGTGTATCGCGAATCCGGGAACACCGAGTCGAAGATCTGCAAGGACGTTCGCGCAGCAGGTGGCGACGCTTACGGCAAGTGGCTCGATACCACTACCGACCCGTCGACGCGGATGACTTGCTGAGGGCGTAAGTGGCTCAGCCCCAGCTGGCCTGCGCGCCCAGGCTCGCTTTGTCCACCCGTTCGAGCCGACTCTCCGTGTACGACGCGATCTGATCCACCACCACCCGGACCCGAGCACCGTCGTCTGCGGCGCGTTCCCACGCGGGCAGCAGGATCGGATCGAGCCCGGCCGGCGCAGTTGCCAGCAGCCATTCCGCGACGCGATGAACACGATCACGCTGCCGATCCTGACGCGCTTTGTGTCCGGCGTCGGACATCACGTAGTACAGCGCCACGGTCTTGAGCAATGCCACCTCGGATGCGACGGCCTCGGGTATGTCGAGGTCGGCTTGATAGCGCGAGAGGGGTCGGTCACCGTGTGTCAGCCGGGTGCTGGCGATCGCCGCGGTGGCGAAGCGTCCCACCAATTCACTCGTCAGATTCTTCAACGCGACGGAACTTCCGAGTGTTCCGTCGAAACTTCCGACCCCGCGTACGACGGGGAGTTCGGACAGCCGTTGGGCGGCTTCGATCAGATCGTCGACTACCAATCCGCGAAACTCGGAGGCCCCCAGTTCTGCCAGTGCGCGCTGCTCGGACGGATCGGCAAGCGAGCGAAGGTCGATGCGGCCTGCGATCACCCCGTCCTCCACGTCGTGCACGGAATAGGCGATGTCATCGGCCCAGTCCATGACCTGAGCTTCCAGGCATTGCCGACGCTCGGGCGCTCCCTCGCGAACCCAGGCGAGCACCTCTGCGTCGTCGTCGTATGCCCCGAACTTCGCGCCGGGCTCAGGGCGGGTCCAGGGATACTTGATGGCTGCGTCGAGTGACGCCCTGGTGAGATTGAGGCCTGCGCTCAGACCGTCGGGGCGCAGGATCTTGGGTTCGAGGCTGGTCAAGATCCGCAGATTCTGCGCATTGCCCTCGAAACCTCCGCAGTCCTTGGCGACTTCGTCGAGGGCCTTCTCGCCGTTGTGACCGTACGGTGGGTGCCCGATGTCGTGCGCGAGACCGGCGAGGTCCACCAGGTCCGGATCGCAACCGAGTCCGTCGGCGATCCCTCGCCCGATCTGTGCGACCTCCATCGAGTGCGTCAACCGCGTGCGAGGTGTGTCACCGTCGCGCGGGCCGACAACCTGGGTCTTGTCGGCCAAGCGCCGCAAAGCCGCGGAGTGTTGGACACGCGCCCGATCTCGCGAGAAGTCCGAACGATGCTGCGCCGCTGCGATCTGCGAACCCGGCAACCCCGCTCGCTTCGGCGCCTCGACGACACGACGTTCGAGGTCGTGTTCGGAGTAGGTGCCGCCTCCGTAGGTGGTGTGAGCTGTCATGGTCTCTATTGCCCTGCCGTGTAGGGGAAGTCTGCCGAGAAGTGCGTGAGCTGATACCAGAGCAGCGCGCCGGTTTCGCGAGCGATTCCGTGCAACTGGGATTCGCGGGTGAAGACAGCCGGGCCCTGACGAGTAGGTGCGGTCCACGCCTGGAGTCCTGTGTCGCGGGCCATCGTCCGCGTTCGCAAGGAGTGCCACGGGTCACTGACCAGGACGGCGGAATTGATTCCCTGCGAAGACATCTCGGCACTGACTGCGTCGATGCTGAGCAGTGTGTCCGAACCGGTCTCCACCGCGGTGATCGCACTCGAAGGAATTCCGCGATCGGTCAGATACATCTTTCCCGACGCCGCTTCGGTGTACTCGTCGCCTTCTTGTTTACCGCCGACAGTGATGATCTGCGGAGCCACTCCGCGCTTGTACAGCTTGTACGCCTGCTCGAGTCGGGCCTCGAAGACGGACGACGGAGTGCCGGAATACTGAGCCGCGCCCAGAACGACTATCGCGTCGGCCGGCCGCGTGTCGTCGATGCGCGCCACCTGCCACACCCGGAACGCAGTACCCCCGACCAGAACCACGGCCATCAACACCGCACCGGCGATCAGACGGCGCGTCCAGCGAGCCAATCCTGCCCCGAAGCCGCCCGCCCGCGAGGGTGATGGGTCGTGGGGGCGGTTACCGAAAGCAGGTTTCACTCCCGCAATTCTGCCAGTTCGCAGCGATCACCTCCGATGCCGACGCGCCACAACGGATAGATTTGCGTCATGGCCCTCGCACCACACTTCGCGCAGTTGTCCTCGGTAGAGCAGAGTCGGACAACCACCCGACCCGTTCGGCGTCGGGGAAGCGCCGCCGCCGTCGCTGCGATTTTCGCTTTGCTGGCGCTCGTCTTCAGTCCTGCGCTCGCCTCGGCGGACGCCCCGATGGTGTTGCCGAATCACATCACCGACACCTCCGGGGTCCTCGATTCCGGGCAACGCAGCGATATACAAGCCGCGATCGATCAACTCGGCGAAGACCACCAGATCGATCTGTGGGTCGCGTTCGTCCCCGATTTCAACAACCTGGGTGGCCAGGCGTGGGCACAGCAGACAGCCACGAAGTCGACGCTGAGTACCAAGTCCGTCCTGCTTGCAGTTGCCACGGCGGAGCGTGCTTACTACCTCGATGTGCCCGCTGAGCTGAGCAACATCACGGATTCCGACATCGAATCGATCAATACCGACGCGGTGGAACCGGCTCTTGCCGAGGATGATTGGACCGGCGCGGCAATTGCCGCGGCCGGCGCACTCGGCGACGCGAACAACACGAGCGGCGGAATGGGAGTCGGAACACTCCTCATCGCGGGCGGCGCTGTGGTGGTCGGGACGGGCGGTGTGGTCCTGTACTCACGTAAGCGCAAGAACGACAAGAACAAGGCAAGCGTCGAAGCCGCGAAGAACATCTCCCCCGACGACATCGCCAGCCTCAACGCACTCCCGCTGCCGACGCTCGACGAACGCGCGAAGGAGATCCTCGTCGAGACGGACAACGCGATCGCCGGCAGCCAGGAGGAGCTCGATCTGGCCCGCAGCGAGTTCGGAGATTCCGCCGTCGCACCCTTCTCGGCAGCATTCGACAAGGCCAAGGCCACCCTCGCCGAAGCCTTCGCGATCAGGCAGCGACTCGACGACGCCATCCCGGAAACTCCCGATCAACGCCGACAGATGCTGATCGACATCATTTCCTCGTGCGGTCGAGCCGACCAAGAACTCGAAGCTCGCGTCGAGGAATTCGACGGACTCCGCGACCTTCTCATCAACGCCCCCGCCCGCCTCGATGCGTTGACGCAGAGTGTTGTTTCTCTCAGCGTGCGCTTGCCCGAATCCGAGGCGATTCTGACCAAATTGAAGGATCAATTCCCCGCGCCGACGCTGGCATCTGTCGTGAACAACGTCACGATGGCCAGTGAACGCCTGACGCTCGCCGAGAAGTCGATCGAGGAAGGCCGCGATGCCACCGCGCTGCCGGCCGGTAAGCAAGGCGCTGCCGTCACTGCGATTCGCACCGCCGAAGCCGCCCTCGATCAGGCACGCAAGCTACTCGACGGCGTCGATCACGCCGCCGACGACATCCGAAACGCCATCGCGACACTTCCGTCCGCGATGGACGACGTCCAGCAGGGCATCACCGCTGCGGACGCTTACCTGGCGCAAGGCGGGCAGAAGTTGGCGGACGCGAAGGCCGCAGCCCAGGCAGCGTTGGCGAATGCTCAGACGTCGAAGGACAGCGATCCGCTGACAGCCTTCAACCAGATCGTCGCAGCCGACGCCCAACTCGACGCGCTTCTTGCCGACGCTCAGGAGCAGAAGCAGCAGCTCGAACGTGCACAGCAGCGCCTCGCCCAGGACATTCTGGCCGCACAGGCTCAGGTGACCGCTGCAGGCGACTTCCTCGGAACCAGGCGCGGCGCGATCGGGGCGGAGGCGCGCACTCGCTACGCCGAGGCTCAGCGGCACCTGCAGGCGGCCCAGCAATTGCAGGCCTCGGATCCGTCGAAGGCACTGCAACACGCCCAGGCCGCGACCACCTTGGCGACGCACTCACTTCGCGCCGCGCAGAACGACGTCAACACCTGGGAAGCAAACCAACGACCCCGCGGTGGCGGCGGCGATGCGACGGGAGCGATCCTCGGCGGCATCCTGATCAACAGCATTCTGCGAGGTGGCGGCGGGCCCCGCTCGTACGGCGGACCGAGCAGCAGCGGACGCTCCGGTCGCGGTGGCGGCGGCGGGGGTTTCGGCGGCGGGGGCGGCGGCCGAACCAGTCGAGGCGGCGGCGGCCGGTTCTGACGGATCCCGTCGAGGTAGTAAAATCCCTACTTTGTTCACGACCGCACTCGTCGTACGCTTCATCCGGCAAGTCGGGATCACAGATCATACGAAGGTGTTATGGAAAGCGTCGCCCCGCAGATAACCGTCGTTGTACCTACATACAACGAGCGCGAGAACCTGCCAAAGCTCGTCGATCGCCTCGCCGCGTTGAAGATCCCGAACCTGCACGTCCTCGTGGTGGATGACAACTCCCCCGACGGAACGGGCGAGGTTGCGGACAAGTTGGGTATCGATGGTCCCATCCCGGTCGGAGTGCTTCACCGCACGGTCAAGGACGGTCTCGGCCGTGCTTACGTCGCGGGCATGAGCCGGGCTCTGGCAGAGAACGCAGACATCGTCATTCAGATGGACGCAGATCTCTCGCACCCGTCCGAAGCGATCCCCGCCATGATCGAGATCCTCACCACTACCGATGCGGCAGTCGTTCTCGGCTCCCGCTACGTCGAAGGCGGCGCAGTCGCCGGCGACTGGCCGTGGCACCGCAAGGCTTTGTCCGCCTGGGCGAACTTCTACGTCAACGCCATTCTGCGACTGCACGTCAAGGATGCGACCGCCGGCTTCAAGGCTTGGCATGCAAAGACCTTGCGCGACATCGACGTCGAATCGGTGCAGAGCAACGGCTACGCGTTCCAGGTCGAGATGAACTACCGAGTTGTTCAGCGCGGCATGAAGATCGCCGAAACGCCCATCCGCTTCGAGGAGCGCACCGAAGGCGTCTCCAAGATGAGTCTCTCGGTTCAGTTGGAGTCTGCTCTGGTGCCGTGGAAGCTCAAGTTCGGCAAGAAGTCCCTGTGACCTCGGCGGCCGATCGAAAGTAGTCGGCCGTCTGCGTGTCCGACGGGTAGAACGATTCGATCGCAATCTCTGCGAGCGTGACGTCGCGCGGCGTACCGAACACGGTGGTGGTGCTGAACATCGCCAGTTCGGTATCGCCGACGCGTACACGCAACGGAACCAGCAGGGAATTCGCGCGGTCGTCGTGCCAGTCTCCGCCGCTCGGATAGGCGCGCAGCTCGTCGAGCAACGACGACAGCTGCGCATCCGCACTGACCTCCACTTCCCGAGCCAGCCTTGTGAGCAGGTGGGCCCGCCACTGCGCGAGGTTCACGATCCGCGGCGCCATGCCCTCGGGATGCAAGCTCAGACGCAATACGTTCACCGGTGGTTCCAGGAGGAAATCAGCGGCGCCCGCGGTCAAAATTCCCACGGCCTGGTTCCCGGCGACCATCTCCCACTGCTGATCGACCACCACGGCCGGATACGGGTCATGCGCGTCGATGATGCGATCGATAGCCTCACTCACCGCTGACATCGGCGCTTCTGCCAACGACTTCTGCGAGTACTCCGGCGCGTGGCCACTTGCCAGCAGAAGCGTGTTCTGTTGTCGTAGAGGAACATCCAGACATTCGGACCGGTGAAGGATCATGTCCCGGCTTGGTTTGGAGCGGCCGGTTTCGATGAAGCTCAGATGCCTGGTCGACACTCCTGCCGCGGCCGAGAGACCCAACTGAGTGAGCCTTCGCCGCTCCCGCCACCGCTTGAGTTCGGAGCCCACGTCCATCGTCTCGAAGGTCATTCTTTCAAGTTAGCGACCCGAGGTAGCCGAGGCCATGACCTCAGAGGTAATCGACCCGAAGCAGTTTCGGAGGAACAGTGGTCTCAGCCGGCGAGGCCGCCGGACATTCACCACCGGAAACTGATCAAGGGAGCGACCATGAGCGACTTCGACGCAATCGCCGACGCCTACATCGACATGTGGAACGAAACCGAAACCACCGCCCGTAAAGCACGGGTCGAGCAATTGTTCGCACCCGGCGGTCGCTACACCGATCCGCTCGCGGACGTCACCGGACACGATCAGATCGACGCGATGATCAACGCTGTGCAGCAACAATTTCCGGGCATGCACTTCACCCTCGTCGGACCGGTGGACGCGCATCACCGACAGGCTCGATTCGGTTGGGCTCTCGGCCCGTCGGGGGCCGAGTCACTGATCGACGGATTCGACGTACTCGAACGCGACGACGACGGCCGGGTGACGCTTGTCCTCGGGTTCCTCGACAAGGTGCCTTCGGCCTGAATCGGGACTACCACCGACAGCGTTCGTCACGAAGGCTGTCGGTGGTTCGTGGCATCATCGGTGCCGATGAACGCCGACGGATTTACCTGGTCCACACCGATTCCCGAGTCCGAGGGTGCTGAGTACGGCGCTCACACGTTGACCGTCAACGGCCTTCCGACCGTCTATCGAACCGCCAAGACGACGCCGACCAAGCTCGGTCAGTTCGTCACACTGTGGCGCCGTTCCGAAGCCGGGCCCATCCGCCCCTTCGACATCGGCGACCGCGTGATGCTGTTCGTGGTGAAGGTATACGACGAAGAGCGTTCGGGGCACTTCGTCTTTCCCGTCGAAACCCTCGTCGAACACGACATCGTCTCGACGAACTTCTCCGGCGGTAAGCGCGCTGTCCGGGTCTATGCGCCCTGGGTTACGCCGACCAGCGCGCAAGCAGTCAGAACTCAGCGCTGGCAGATCCGGCATTTCGGCGAGTTCCCTGATGTACTCAGCTCGACTGTGTTCAGCTCAACTGCGTTCAGCTCAACTGATACGTCGCGATGATGACGCCTGTTGTCGTAGGGACGCTGTCGGTGAGGGTGAACTGAGCGAGCGCAGCTCCGTCGGGGAACAATCTGCGCCCGGTTCCGAGAACCAGCGGATGTATCAGCAGAGTGTAGGTGTCGACGAGACGTCGCGCGGCCAAGGACGTGATCAAGTCGCCGCTGCCCAGAATCACCAGATCCGGGCCCTCACTTTCCTTGAGCGTGGCGACCGCGTCGGCGGCATCACCTTTCAACAAGGTCGAGTTCTTCCACGGCAGCGGTTCACCCAAAGTCCTTGACGCTACGTACTTCTGCGTGTTGTCGAGCACCTCGGTAAACGGATTGTCGGTCTGAAACGGCCAGTACGAGGCGAAGTTTTCGTAGGTTTTGCGTCCGAACAGCAACGCCGATTTCTTCGCCATCCCCTCCCCCATCTTCTGCGCCATGACGGAATCGTTGAAGGGTGCTGCCCACCCACCGTGCTCGAATCCGCCACGACGGTCCTCGTCCGGCCCACCAGGTGCCTGCATGACACCGTCGAGAGTCACGCTGTTGGTCACGCTGAGTTTTCTCATAACTTCGATCCTGCGCCTGAAGGACCATCGGGGAAAGAGAAAACGGGCGGTCCTTCTCGATTGAGAAGGACCGCCCGTCAGCTTCGAACGAGAATCAGGAGCCGATCAGCCGTGCGGCCAGGTAGCTTTCCACCTGATCGAGGGCGACGCGTTCCTGCGCCATGGAGTCACGCTCACGCACCGTCACAGCCTGGTCTTCGAGAGTGTCGAAGTCGACCGTGATGCAGAACGGTGTGCCGATCTCGTCCTGGCGACGGTAACGACGACCGATGGCGCCGGCGTCGTCGAACTCGACGTTCCAATTCTGACGCAGCTGCGCTGCAAGATCTTTGGCCTTCGGCGTCAGGTCCGCGTTACGCGAGAGCGGCAGAACGGCAGCCTTGACGGGAGCGAGTCGACGATCCAGGCGGAGCACTGTGCGCTTGTCGACGCCGCCCTTGGAGTTGGGCGCCTCGTCCTCGGTGTAGGCGTCGACCAGGAAGGCCATCAGCGAACGCGTGAGACCGGCCGCCGGCTCGATGACGTACGGCGTGTACCGCTCGCCCGTCGTCTGGTCGTAGTAGTTCAGCTCGGTGCCCGAGTGCTTGGAGTGCGTCGAGAGATCGAAGTCGGTACGGTTCGCGATACCTTCGAGCTCGCCCCATTCGCTGCCCTGGAAGTGGAAGCGGTACTCGATGTCGGTCGTGCCCTTCGAGTAGTGCGAAAGCTTTTCCGGCGCATGCTCGTACAGACGCAGGTTGTCCTTGTTGATACCGAGGCCGGTGTACCAGTCAAGGCGGTAGTCGATCCAGTACTGATGCCACTGCTCGTCCTCGCCCGGCTTGACGAAGAATTCCATCTCCATCTGCTCGAACTCGCGGGTGCGGAAGATGAAGTTGCCGGGGGTGATCTCGTTGCGGAAGCTCTTGCCGATCTGGCCGATGCCGAACGGCGGCTTCTTACGCGAGGTGGTCAGCACGTTGGCGAAGTTCACGAAGATGCCCTGAGCGGTCTCGGGGCGAAGGTAGTGCATACCCTCTTCGCTCTCGACGGGGCCGAGGTACGTCTTGAGCATCATGTTGAAGTCGCGCGGCTCGGTCCACTGGCCGACGGTGCCGCAGTCGGGGCAACCGATGACATCCATCGAGACGTCGTCCGGGTTGTCGAGCTTCTTCTTCTCCGCGTACGCCTCCTGCAGGTGATCCTGACGGTGACGCTTGTGACAGTTGAGGCACTCGACGAGCGGGTCGTTGAAGACACCGACGTGACCGGACGCGACCCACACCTCGCGGGGCAGGATCACCGACGAGTCGAGGCCGACGACGTCCTCGCGGCTGGTGACCATGTTGCGCCACCACTGGCGCTTGATGTTCTCCTTGAGCTCGACACCCAATGGGCCGTAGTCCCATGCGGACTTGGTACCGCCGTAGATCTCACCGCACGGGTAGACCAGGCCTCGCCGCTTGGCGAGATTGACAACGGCTTCGATCTTGGACTTGGGTGCCACTCGATTGCTCTCCATCTGGGTAATAGATGCATGATTTTCGTGCGCTTTTCGCACCATCAGCCTATCTGGCGGCTGCCACGCACTTCCGTCCAAGGTTGACATGCATACTTGTGCATATCAAAATGAAAGTGATTTGCAATAATGTGGTGAGATGGCTATGCCCGGACATCATGATCTACCCCTCGAAGGAGCCTCGCTGTGAGCATTGCGGATACCGGCGATCTCCACAAAAGCCATGATCATTCCGACCTCGGACACACGCACGACCCGTTCGAAGCCGCACCGCCCGCGCCCGTGCCGCCCAAGGAAACCCTGGCGGTCGCCGGCGAAATTCTGCGGGCGCTCGCTGCACCCGTTCGGATCGCGATCGTGCTTCAGTTGCACGAGTCGGAGCGTTGCGTTCACGAACTCGTCGGAGCTCTCGGTGTCACTCAGCCACTCATCAGCCAGCATCTGCGCGTACTCAAAGCAGCGGGCGTCGTCCGCGGCGAGCGCAACGGACGAGAAGTTCTCTATCGACTCGTCGACGATCACCTCGCACACATCGTCGTCGACGCTGTCGCCCACGCCGAAGAAGGATGAGATTCCACCGCATGAACACCCCGGGCAGTACGACCTCGAAACGTGGACCGGCCACAGTCGGCGTTCGTTCCACGAAACAGCGCAGCGCCATCTCCGCCCTGCTCGACGACATCGACGAATTCAAGTCGGCACAGGAATTGCACGACGAACTGCGCAAGCGAGGTGAAGGCATCGGCCTGACCACCGTCTACCGCACGCTGCAGGCACTCTCCGACGCCGGAACCATCGACGTCCTACGCACCGACACAGGTGAGTCCGTCTACCGACGCTGCTCCTCCGGGCACCACCATCACCTGGTGTGCCGCAACTGCGGATTCACCGTCGAGGTCGAGGGCCCGACGGTCGAGCAGTGGTCACAGACCATCGCCGAGGACAACGGTTTCACCGAAGTGAGTCACACCGTCGAGATCTTCGGCACCTGCCGCGACTGCGCCGCCGCCTGAGAGCGTCAGGGAATCAAACCCTGCCGGGCGGTATCGGCACCGGTGAGCGCCAGTAGCAACATCGTGGTCAGTGCCTCGTCGTCCAGTCCGGCGGCAGGGAACGTGTAACGCAGGATGACGTCCGCCAGACTGCCGTGGCCGAACACCGCGATGGAGCCGAATTGGATGGTGCGATTCCGCTCGGCCACCTTGCGATGCAGTGCCGCGCTCACCGGTCGGTCCCATGCGAGAACGCACGTCATGGACAGCACGTCCAGACCCTCGGACAGATTCATCGCCTGGATGGAACACAGCGCGCCGGAGTATTGGAAACCCAGTGATCCGTCGGCGGCAACATCAACCGTCACGAAATGCGCCAGCGAGGCGGCCGCGCGTTCTTGTAGGCGGGCTGCTTCGTCGGTGGTGTCGGTCATGTTCTCCCCTGTCATTTGACGCCACCGAATCTACGGTCGCGTGAGGCGTACTCGACGCAGGCGGCCCAAAGGTCGCGGCGGTCGAAATCGGGAAACAGCTTCTCCTGGTACACCATTTCGGCGTAGGCGGATTGCCAGATCAAGAAATTGGACGTCCGCTGTTCCCCCGACGGACGCAGGAAGAGATCGACGTCCGGCATGTCGGGTTCGTCGAGGTACTTGGCAACCGTCGCCTCGGTGATCTTGTCCGGATTGATCTCACCGGCCGCGACACGCTTCGCGATTTCCTTTACCGCATCGGCAATTTCGGCCCGGCCGCCGTAGTTCACACACATGGTCAAGTTCATGACGGTGTTGTTCTTGGTCAGCTCTTCGGCGATCTCGAGTTCCTTGATCACGCTGGCCCACAGGCGTGGCTTACGACCGGCCCAGCGAACACGCACACCCATTTCGTTCATCTCGTCGCGTCGACGGCGGATGACATCACGGTTGAAGCCCATCAGGAATCGAACCTCGTCGGGACTGCGCTTCCAGTTCTCGGTGGAGAAGGCGTAAGCGGAGAGCCACTCGACACCCATCTCGATGCACCCGCAGACGGTGTCCATCAGGACAGCTTCGCCGCGTTCGTGCCCGGCGGTTCGGGGCAGACCGCGCTCCTGCGCCCATCGTCCGTTGCCGTCCATCACCAAAGCGACGTGGCGCGGGATCAGTTCGGTCTGCAGGATCGGCGGGGTCGCCCCGGACGGATGTGGGTCCGGTGGTCGGATCACCCGGTCAGCAGCAGAATCAAGCGGAGTTCGCGGTTCGCGTCGTCGAATCACGTGTTCCATCCTGCCTCACGGGCAAGTCGACCTCGACGGCTGCATGCGGCCTCGAACGCTCGATCAGCGGCAACGTCCGCAATTGGCGCTCGAGATGCCACTGCAGGTGTGCCGCGACCAGTCCGCTGGCTTGCGTCCGCAGCGTCGCGGGCGCCGAATCGGTACCCTCCCACTCCCCTCGGAGCAGGGCTTCCATCAAGTCGAGCACTCCGGGCGACGGCGTCGCAGCACCCGCCGGGCGGCAATAGGTACACACGGCTCCGCCTGCGGCGACATGAAAGGCCCGGTGCGGTCCAGGAGCACTGCAGCGGGCGCACTCTTCGAGGGCAGGCGCCCAACCCGCATAGCCCATGGCTCTCAACAAGAACGCGTCGAGCACGAACTCGACCGGTCGTGCCTGCTCGGCGATCGCACGCAGTGCTCCCACCGTCAATCGCTGAAGCTGCGGGGCCGGCGCGCGTTCCTCGCCGGCCAACCGCTCGGCAGTTTCGAGTACGGCGCAGGCCGTGGTGTACCGGCTGTAGTCGTCGACGATGTCGGTGGCGAATGCGTCGACCGTCTGCACCTGAGTGATGATGTCGAGATTCTTGCCCGGAAGTAGTTGCACGTCGATGTGAGCAAACGGTTCGAGTCTGGCACCGAATTTGGAGGTGGTTCGGCGGACACCTTTGGCCACGGCACGTACCAACCCGAACTGACGGGTGAGCAACGTGACGATGTGGTCGGCTTCGCCCAGTTTGTGCAGGCGCAGCACCACCGCCGTGTCTCGATACAACCTCACTCGACCAGTGTCCCACGTTGTACCGACGACCGATCCCGATGCCGCGCCCGATGACAAGTCGGAAACACGGCAGGTCCGTCCGGATAGACTGGCGCGATGCCGAGCGACGCAATTGTGCAACCTGTCACTGCAGAGTTGACCGGTCGCGAAGCGCGGTGGGAGCGACACAACTCCGAGCGTCAGAAACGGATACTCACCTCGGCGGTCGAACTGATCGAAGAGCGTGCGGCAGGTGCCGAGGTGTCCGTCCAGCAGATCGCCGATCGTGCCGGCCTCGCCAAGTCGGTGGTGTACCGCCAATTCAGCGGCCGAGACGACCTCGATCGACGAGTGCGAGCGTTTGTGCTCGGCCAATTTGCGGCGGCCCTGGATGCTTCGATGAGCATTTCGGTAGGCACTCTCGACCAGATCCTGACCCGAACCATCAGCGCCGTCGCCGAGTGGATCACCGAGCATCCGCGGATTCACGAGTTCATGGGTACCGGCCCCACCGACTACGACGACGAGAGCATCGACGCGATCAGCAGTCTGAAGGCCACAATCGCCGACTCCGCCCGCACCACTATCACCGAAGTCGGTCGATCCGTGGGGATCGACTCCTCACCCTTCGATTCACTACCGTTCGCAGTGGTGACAATGGTCGAGGGCACGCTCACCCACTGGGTCCGAAGCACCGATCCGAAACCGAGCCGCGAAGAGATCGTCGCCGACCTCGCGAAATACACCTGGTACATGTTCGACGGCGTTGCCCGCTCGAGCGGACTACAGATCGATCCCCATGTCGAATTGTCCACGCTCATAGCCGAGCTGGTGTCCTCCGACGGAGGAACTTCGCGGCCGGACTAGATCCGGGTCTTGTCGGAACGCTTCGGCTCGCCGCGGTAGCGGGCGTAGTCGCCGTCGATGCGCAGCTTTCGCCACGCACGCTTCGACACCGGATTCATCAATCCGAGTTCGTCTGCCAGGGCTCGCATTTCGCCGAAGTAGTTACCCAGGATGCGGCGTGAATGCGGGCTCCCCCAGAAGGCGCTCTTCATCACCTCGTCCGGGATTCCGAATTCTTCGGCGAATTCCTTTGGCGGTGACATGATTTCACCCGCAAGCCAACGCATCGCGCCGGGGAAGGCGACCGATGTGATGGCTCGACTCGTACGACTGAGTCTGGGGACGTGATTGCGCAGGAACTCGTGAGCAAACGAGATGTGTCTCGCTTCTTCGGCGATGTGGATCTCCATGGTGCGGAGCATCGCCGGCGGCGTGTCCTTACCCTCACGGATGAGATCCTTCTGGAAGTGGTCGATCGGTTCTTCACCAGCCAGAATGCCGATGAAGAAGATGACCGGGAACTTTGCTCCCAGCACTCCGATGATCGGCGACAGTCGCCGGAACATCGGACGCATACCCGGCACGTCGATGTCCATGCGATTGACGAGTTCCTGGAACATCTGGATGTGATTGCACTCTTCGGTCATCTCGTGCAGGCAGTACCGGAACTCAGGCGACTGGTTGGGTAGCGCCATGATGTATTGCAGCATTCCCCGGATCAAGATGCTCTCGAAGGCCGAACCCACCTTGGTCACGTTCGCCTGACGCCACATTCCCATGGCGATTCGACGCTCCAACGACTGATCCTGGTACCACTGCGTCGCCCCGAGGGGGTCCGACACGGACGAGAGCACCCATCTCGGATCATGCGGATCGATCGCGAACTCTGGTGAATCCCAGTCGATGTCGAGATAGGGATCGAAACTGCGGGCAACTGAGCCCTCGGACAAAGTCTGCAGTACCTGGTGGTACGGCTTTTCCACTTCGATCGACGCTGACCGAGCCATCGGTGTCTCCTCACGGCCAGTCCGTCGATTGCAGTCGACGGACTTGAATGAGGTCAAACATAATGGGACACCGCGTCCCACGCAACCCCCTCGGGGGGCCTATTTCAGGCCCGACGCAGCGGGATGATCTCGCGAACCTTCTCGTCCCGGAGATACAGTCCCGCCCACATGACGATTCCGGTGTAGACGGCAAACAGGGTCGTGCTCAGCAGAGGCTGTTCAGCTCGAAGGTTGGTCAACACCGCTCCCCCCAGGTAACCGGTGAGCAGAATCGCGCCGAGTATCGACGTTCGCGGAATCACGTACAGCGCAAGGCAGATCAGTTGCACCACCCCAGCCGTCAATGCCAGCGAGTCCGGCAACCCAAGTTCAGCCGACGCATCCTTGACTGTCTGAAGGTTGAGAATGTGGATGATGCCGTCGAAGAGCATGAAAACGACGAACAGCCCACTCAGGACGTATCCGAGCTTGCGAGCCGTGGCCGAAGGTGTCGTCGTCGTGGCGTTACCGGAAACAGTGTGGACGGGCTGGGTGGTCATCGGAATCTCCTGGGGCGAAGGCGAGCGGCCGGTTGCCACTTCGCTTGCAATTACGACTCCCGCGCGATCGAAAACTCATCGCGCCGGCCGTTACAACGCACCCGGCGTTCAGGACGATTCACCTCACGTGGTCTGATGGACGGTGACACGGGGTGCCGAAAAAGTCGGCTGAGATCAGACCCGATGAACCTGACCAGTTAGCACTGGCGGAGGGATGTCGACGTGACCGAACAGCAATTTCAGCGCGCATTGAACCTCGACGAGCAGATCGTTCTGATCACCGGTGGCGCCCGCGGGCTAGGCGCCGCACTGAGCCGAGCATTCTCCCGCTCGGGCGCCCGCGTAATCGTGAACTACAACAAGAGCCGCGATGCCGCCGAGGCCCTGGTCGCCGAACTGGGTGAGGATCGCACCTTCGCAGTCCAGGCGGACGTGACGGACCGCAGTTCCGTCGACCAGTTGTTCTCCGCTGCACGCGAGAGATTCGACGCACCGATCTCGACCGTGGTCGACAATGCACTGGTCGACTTCTCGTTCAACGGCGATGCACGGCCGAACGCGGACACGATCACCCGGGCCGACTTCGACTCTCAACTACGCGGAGCTGTTGCCGGAACACTCAATACCACCCAGGCAGCGCTACCAGGCATGCGCGAACTCGGCTTCGGCCGAATCATCACTGTCGGAACCAATCTGGTCCAGAATCCGGTAGTTCCGTACCACGACTACACCGCTGCCAAGGCCGCACTGTTGGCACTGACACGGACGCTGTCCGCCGACCTCGGTCCGGACGGGATCACAGTCAACATGGTCTCGGGCGGCTTGCTCCGCACCACCGATGCGAGCGCCGCAACACCGGAAGCCGTGTTCGACATGATCGCGGCAAGCACTCCCCTGCGCCGAGTCACCACGCCGGACGAATTTGCCGACGCTGCACTCTTTTTCGCCTCCCCATGGTCGCGGGCCGTGACCGGCCAGAACCTGGTTGTCGACGGCGGACTCGTCAAGAACTGATGGGCGCACAGCTGCGGATAGGTGCGTTCCTGCTCGGTTGCGGACATCACAGTGCGGCATGGCGTCATCGCGACTCACCGGTCGAAAGTCTCGGCGACATAACGTATTACGAGTCGCTCGCCCAGATCGCCGAACGCGGCAAGCTGGACGCCGGCTTCTTCGCTGACGGTCACAGTGTTCGCGAACCCGAGTCGGGTGCGTCGTGGTTTCTCGAGCCGATCACCGCATTGACTGCCATGGCACGAGCGACAGCGGACATCGGCCTGGTGACCACCATTTCCACCACTTTCTACACGCCGTTTCACGCGGCGCGACTGTTGGCCTCGCTCGACCACATCAGCGGCGGACGGGCCGGCTGGAACGTCGTGACCTCGATGTTCGACCAGGAGGCGCGCAACCACGGACTCGAGGCGATGCCCGATCACGCATCCCGATACGAACGAGCCGACGAATTTGTCGAAGTGGCCCTCGCATTGTGGGATTCATGGTCGGAAGACGCGCTGATTCTCGACCGGTCGGGGCGTTTTGCCGACGCAAACAGGATTTCTCGAATCGATCACGACGGCAAACATTTTCGGGTGGACGGGCCGTTGACGGTTCCGCGCTCCCCGCAAGGCCGGCCGGTGTTGTTCCAGGCCGGGGCGTCCGAGCAGGGCCGCGATCTGGCGGCGCGTCGCGCCGAGGCAATCTATTCGGTTGCCTACGACTTACCCAGCGCACAGGCCTACTACGCGGACGTGAAATCGAGAATCGAGCGAGCCGGCCGGGATTCGAACTCTGTCGCCGTGATGCCGGGACTGGTCACCTACGTCGGCAGCACCGTCGCCGAGGCCAGGGCGAAGAAGGCCGAACTCGATCTCCTGCTGCCCACCGAACAGTCGATACGCCAACTCTCGTTGTTCACCGGACAGGATTGCGAGAACTGGGATCTCGACGGGCCCGTGCCCCCGTTGCCTCCACTCGAAGCGTTCACCGGGCCGCAGGGACGCTACGCCACTATTTTGCGGATCGTCAAGAAGGACGCACCGACTGTGCGGGAGCTCCTCGGGACGCTCGCTGCGGGTGGTGGTCACGCAACGATGATCGGAACACCGGAGTCGATTGCCGACGAGATGGGATCCTGGTTGAACGGCCGCGGTGCCGACGGTTTCAATCTGATGCCGCCGACCTATCCGCAGGGTCTGGAAGATTTTGTCGATCACGTGATTCCGGTGCTGCAGGCGCGTGGGTTGTTCCGTCGCGAATACGAGGGAGCGACTCTGCGAGAAAACCTCACCTAGTCCGGCAGTAGCGGCACCGACAGGTCCGGATCGCGTCCCAGGAGCACTCCCCTCGTGAGGGCCGCGGAGCCGAACTTCTTCCGGACACTGTCCATTGCCGAGTCGAGGGCGGCAGTGTCCGGACCCGCGAATCCTGGACCGTCGAAGGGCAATTCGAGTTGTTCGGCGCCGTCCCTATCCAGGTTGGAGACAGCGACACCGATCAACGTGATGCCCTTGTCCGCGATCATCGGTATCGCTTCGTCCAGCAGCACCATCGAGGCGTTCAGCAATTCCGCTGTGTCGGCGGTGGACCGGCGCAGCGTGTGAGATCGAGTTGCCCGCGTGAAATCCGCGAAGCGGAGCCGGAGCGTGACCGTGCGCCCCGTCCGCTGCGCCGAACGCATGCGTCGACTGACACGGTCGACAAGAGACATCAACGACGCATCGAGTTCTGCGCGGGGATGGGATCCGCGACCCAGCGCATGCTGAGCACCCATCGAACTGCGGCCACGATAGGCGCGGACGGGGCGCGGATCTCGATTGTGTGAGAGTGCGTAGAGATGGCGACCGGCGCCGCCCCCGAGAATCGAGACGATCGAGGATTCGTCGTGCCGAGCGATGTCACCCACCGTCACGATGTCGAAGTTTCGCAGCTTCTGGGCCGTGATCTTGCCGACGCCCCACAGCTTCTCGACCGGCAAGGGATGCAGGAACTCGGTCTCGCCCTCCGGCGGCACTCGCAGCAATCCGTCGGGTTTCGCGAATGCACTGGCGACCTTGGCCAGGAACTTGGTGCGTGCGATTCCGACCGTGATCGGTAGTCCGACCTGCTCGGCCACATCGCGTCTGAGGTTGGCTCCGATCTGCAGCGGGTTTCCCACGATCTTGGCGAGCCCGCCGACCTCGAGAAAGGCCTCGTCTATGGAGATTCCTTCGACCAGCGGCGACGTGTCGTGAAAGACGTCGAACACGTCTTTGCTCGCCTGCGAGTACGCCGACATTCGCGGAGGGACGACTATCGCCTGAGGACACAGTGATCGGGCTTGACCACCGCTCATGGCTGTGCGAACCCCGAACGCCTTGGCCTCGTAGCTTGCCGCCAAGACCACCCCACCACCGACGATGACCGGCCTGCCGGCCAGAGTCGGGTCGTCGCGTTGCTCGACTGATGCGTAGAACGAATCGAGGTCCGCATGCAGGATTGTTGCGTCACCTGTGGACCGACTATCGCCAGAATGATTACCGCCGGAACGAGCACCGCCAGGGTGATTACCTGGCGTTTCTTGATCCAGCGGTTCATGCGACACGAACATATGTTCCCATGCGCCACCGACACAATGAAAGGCCGCAAATAGATTCCATGGAATTAATCACGAATCGGGCGTACGGTGAAAGAATGATTCCACGGAATGCATATCGGTTCGGAGTCTGCTCTTGACCAGATCAGCCCTGAGCAGGCACTTCGACAACCTCGTCCGCTTCGAAACCGAACTGTGGACGGCCGTCGACCAGCGACTCCGAATCGAGCACGACCTGCCACTGAGTCGATTCGAGCCGATGCAGATCATCGACAGGCTCGGCTCCTGTCGGGTCTTCGACATCGCCGAGGCCCTCGCGATCACCGTCGGTGGCACGAGCAAGCTGGTGGATCGAATCGAAGCGCCTGGACACTGCCGTCGAAAATCCAATCCCACCGACAAACGATCCTCACTCATCGAGTTGACTCCCGAGGGCAATGAGCTGTTGCGGCGGGCGAAGGCAACGTTCGACGACGAATTGGAGCGCCGTCTCGGTTCCGTGCTGACGCCCGACGCTCTCGATCGATTCGGCGCCACACTGGCCACGCTGCGTGAAGCCAATCGAAACCTGACACCGACCACGAAGGAAAAAGCATGACCGGCACAATGCGCGCAATCGTACTCGACGCCCCCGGCCCGCCAGAAGCATTGACTATCAAAGTGATTCCGATACCCGTGCCGATTGCGGGCTGGGTACTGGTCCGGGTGAAGGCTTTCGGCCTCAATCGATCCGAACTTCACACCCGCCTCGGCCTCGCCGAAGGCGTGACATTCCCGAGGGTGCTGGGCATCGAGGCCGTCGGCGAAGTGGTGAACTGCCCCGGCGGGGAGCTCACCGAAGGCCGGCAAGTCGCCGCCATGATGGGTGGGATGGGGAGGACGTTCGACGGCGGTTATGCCGAGTACACGTGCGTTCCCGTCAGTCAGGTCGTTCCCTTCTCGAGCGAACTGGACTGGTCGACAGTGGGAGCTGTTCCCGAGATGCTGCAGACGTCCTACGGCTCGCTGACGGTAGGACTGGACGCGAAATCCGGTCAATCCCTGTTGATCCGGGGAGGAACCTCCTCGGTCGGCATGGCAACCGCAGTCCTGGCGAAGCAGTGGGGGCTCACTGTCCTTGCGACCACCCGAGATGCGAACAAAGCGTCGTCGTTGACCGCGATCGGGGTTGACCACGTTATCGTCGACGACGGTGCTGTGGCCGGCCAGGTTCGAGACATCCTCCCGGGCGGTGTTGATCTGGCCCTCGAATTGGTCGGAACACCAACACTTCCCGACACGTTGCGCGCGACCCGCGTTCACGGCACCGTATGTTTCACGGGAATGCTGTCCAACGAGTGGACAGTCAAAGACTTTTATCCGATCGACTACATTCCACGCGGAGTGCGATTGACCTCGTACGGTGGGGACGCGTCCGACCTGCCTGCCGGCGTACTGCAAGACTTCCTCTCCGCTGTGGCATCAGGCGAGGCGGTGGTACCGATCGACGAGGTGTTCGCGTTCGAGGACATCGCGCGAGCACATGCCAAGATGGAAGCCGGTACGGCACGTGGCAAATTGGTAGTTGTGCTCTGACCTGGCTTCTCACACCACGAATCGATAACCCATTCCTGCCTCGGTGATCAGATGCTTGGGGTTCGCCGGGTCATCCTCGAGCTTCCGACGAAGTTGAGCCAGGTAGACACGCAGATAGTGGGTCTCGGTGTCGTACGCCGGTCCCCACACTTCCCGAAGCAACTCCTTCTGCCCGACCAGCTTTCCGCGGTTGCGCACAAGCATCTCGAGCATGCCCCACTCGGTCGGAGTCAGGTGCACCTGTTCACCGCGCCGACTCACTGTTTTCGCAGCCAAGTCCACCGTGAAGGACGCGGTCTCGACCGACGGTTCCGAAGTGTCCGCCGCGGAGGTTCCCCGCCTCGCCGCAGCGCGCACGCGGGCCAGAAACTCGTCCATCCCGAAGGGCTTGGTGACGTAGTCGTCCGCACCGGCGTCGAGAGCCTCGACCTTGTCCGCGGAATCCGTGCGCGCCGACAGCACGATGACCGGCGCCGTGCACCAGCCACGCAGGCCGGCAAGCACTTCGGTGCCGTCCATGTCGGGCAGTCCGAGATCGAGTACCACGACGTCCGGTGGACGCTCGGCAGCAGCCCGCAAGGCACCGGCGCCCGTCGACGCGGTCACCACCTCGTACCCGCGCACCGAAAGATTGATACGCAGAGCTCGCAGAATCTGCGGTTCGTCGTCCACTACCAGGATTCGACTCATGATCCATTCCCATTCGTACCGGCCGCAGCCAACTCCACGATCATCGTCAATCCCCCACCAGGTGTGTCTGTGGCGCTGACCGTTCCGCCCATCGCATCGACAAACCCGCGCACCACGGAAAGTCCGAGGCCCACTCCGCCGGTGTTGTCGCGATCTCCCATCCGTTGGAACGGCTGGAACATCGTTTCGGCCTCACCTCGCGGAACACCTGGGCCCGTATCGGCAACACTGATCACCACACGATCACCGAGTTGCGCCGCCCCGACGCGCACCGGGGTTTCTCCCCCGTAGCGCAGAGCGTTGTCGACGATGTTCGCAATCACCCGCTCGAGCAGACCTTGATCTGCTTGCACTGCAACGGTACCCACGTCGACGACTACACTTCGAGCCCGCGAATCCGAGCGTCCACCGATGCCGAGGCCCAGCAACGCGCGGTGAACCACCTCGTCCAGATACACCGGCCGGAGCGTGGGTTTCACCACCCCGGCGGCAAGGCGGGACGAGTCGAGCAAGTTCCCGACCAGTGCCGTCAACTGATCCGCCGACTCCTCGATGGTTGCCAACAATTCAGCGGTGTCTTCGGGCGAGAACTCGATGTCGTCGCTGCGCAGACTGGACACCGCCGCCTTCACTCCGGCGAGAGGCGTTCGCAGGTCATGGCTTACCGCTGACAGCAGGGCTCGCCGCAGTTGATCAGCCTCGGTGAGCGCGGCAGCCTTGCTCGCCTCGACTGTCAGTTTCTCCTGGCGGATCATCCCAACTGCTTGGTGAGCGCCCACCGTCAACACTCGTCGATCCCGCGCACTCAGGTCGGGCCCAGCCAACAACAGCGCGTATTCCCCGTCGTTGACCTCACAGACCGTATCCGCTTCGTCGTCCGTGGTCGGCGGCTGCGTACCCACGGCGGCGATGACTCCGTCGTCGTGATGAATGACGGAAACCCCTCGCTGGCGATAGATTTCGAGTGCCTTCGCCAGAAGTGTCGACAGATCCGCTCCGCGGAGAACTGATCCCGCGAACAGTGTGAGCAGTTCGGCTTCCTCGGATGCGCGCTTCGCCTCGCGGGCGCGCTTTGCTGCGGCGTCGACCAGAACTGCAACTGCCACAGCCACGATCAACAGCACGACAGTGGTGATGAAGTTGTCAGGTTCGGCGATGGTGAAGCTGTACCGCGGATCGGTGAAGAAGTAATTGAGCAGCAGTCCCGAGATCAGGGCCGACAATATCGCCGGGCCGACGCCGCCGAGGAGGGCAACCAGAACGACCACGACGAAGAACAGCGCGTTCTCGCCGTTGACCCCGGAGATTCGGTCGACGAGACCCATGATCGCGGCCGCGAGCGAAGGCACGACGATCGCCGCAATCCACGACAGGACCCGGCGCTCCGAGCGCCCCAGCACCGAAATGCGTCGTCGCGCCGTCGCTTCCTCGTGCGTGACCATGTGAACGTCGATACCACCGGACTGCTGAACCACCGCAGCGCCGATCCCCTCGTCGAGGATGCGAGCCAGGCGGGAACGCCGCGACGTTCCCAGCACCAACTGTGTGGCGTTCTCCTCACGCGCGAACTCGAGGAGCGTCGACGGTACGTCGTCACCGACAACAGTGTGAAGCGTGGCGCCGACTCCGACAGCCAACGCGCGCACCTTCCCCATCTCGGGGGCCGAGACACCGGTGAGTCCGTCACCGCGTACGACGTGGACCACCATCAGCTCGGCGCTCGACTTCGACGCGATTCGAGATGCGCGTCGTACCAGGGTTTCCGACTCCGGTCCCCCGGTCACGGCAACGACGACACGCTCGCGCGCCTCCCAGGTATCGGTGATCTTGTTCTCGGCCCGGTATTTCGCCAGTGCGGCGTCCACCTGATCGGCCACCCACAGCAGTGCCAGTTCGCGTAGCGCCGTGAGGTTTCCGCGTCTGAAGTAATTGCCCAAGGCCGCATCGACCCGTTCCGGTGAATACACGTTTCCGTGAGAAAGTCTGCGGCGCAGCGCCTCCGGGGTGATGTCGACCAGCTCGACCTGCGCCGCACTACGCACTACCGCGTCCGGAACCGTCTCCTGCTGAACCACGCCGGTGATGTGCGCGACAACGTCGTTGAGGCTTTCGAGGTGTTGCACGTTGACCGTGGACAGAACGTCGATCCCGGCTTCGAGCAGTTCCTGTACGTCCTGCCAGCGCTTGTGATTCTTGCTCCCTGGCGTGTTGGTATGTGCCAACTCGTCCACCAGGACAAGGGCCGGACGCCGAGCCAACACGGCCTCGACGTCCAGTTCCGGCATCCGTGTTCCGCGATAATCCACCAGCTTGGGCGGCACTGTTTCGAGGTCTCCGATCTGCGCCGCGGTGCGGGCGCGGCCGTGTGTCTCCACGACGGCCGCGACCACGTCACAGCCACGATCTCGACGCCGATGAGCCTCACCGAGCATCGCGAAGGTCTTTCCGACGCCAGGCGCAGCGCCGAGGTAGATACGCAATTCACCACGTTTGCGTGCCCTACCGAAAGATTGACCGACCTTCTCCGAAGAACTCACGTGACAATCATCCACCAGTCGTCGGTGCAGCACACGTAGGTGCCGTCAATCCGAGTGCCAGGTTCAATTCCAGGACGTTGACTCGCTCGGCTCCGAGAAATCCGAGTTGCCGACCGTCGGTGTGCTCGGCCACCAAGTCCCGCACCTGGTCTTCCGAGATGCCGTTGTTCGCCGCCACCCTCGCGACCTGCAGTTCGGCGTACGCCGGACTGATGTGGGGATCGATACCCGAGCCCGAACCGGTGACTGCGTCGACGGGAACCGATGCAGGGTCGACACCCTCACGTGCCGCGATGGCTGCCCGGCGCTCGATGACGAATCCGGCCAGAATCTCGCTGCTCGGCCCCTGGTTGGACGGCAGTGCCGCAGCGGGATCACCGGTGGCAAACGGATCCTCGTCCGAAACGGATCCGACAACACGATTGTGGAAGAACGGGTCCTGCTGCCCTTCGGCGACCTGCAGATCGACACCCACCCAGGCACTGCCGACCACGCAACCGGCGGCATCGGTGACCGGTGAGCCTTCGGCAGATCCGGAGCTGATCCGGCTGACACCCCACACCGCGGCGGGATAGACCACACCGAGAACGACGGTGAGCGCGAGCAATACGAGCAAACCCGCCCACACCTGTTTGGCAAAACCGATAGTGAAACGCATGTCAGGTCACCCAATTCCAGGAATCAAACGTACGACGAGATCGATCAACCAGATACCGACGAACGGTGTGATCACACCGCCGAGACCGTAGACGAGCAGGTTACGTCCGAGCAACTGCGATGCCGTCGACGGTCGGTATCGAACGCCCTTGAGTGCCAACGGAATCAAACCGATGATCACCAAGGCGTTGAAGATCACGGCCGAAACGATCGCCGATTCGGGGGTGGCGAGACGCATGATGTTCAACGCGTCCAGCTGCGGGTAGATGCCGCTGAACAAGGCCGGCAGGATTGCGAAATACTTCGCCAGGTCGTTCGCCAACGAGAATGTGGTCAACGCGCCGCGGGTGATCAGCAATTGCTTGCCGATTTCCACCACCTCGATCAGCTTGGTGGGATCGGAGTCGAGATCGACCATGTTCCCGGCCTCTTTGGCTGCCGAGGTTCCCGTGTTCATCGCGACCCCGACATCGGCCTGGGCAAGGGCGGGAGCATCATTGGTCCCGTCACCGGTCATCGCGACGAGACGTCCGCCTTCCTGTTCCTTCCGGATCAGGGCCAGTTTGTCTTCCGGGGTGGCCTCCGCCATGAAGTCGTCGACGCCCGCCTCGTCGGCAATCGCCTTCGCGGTCAACGGATTGTCGCCGGTGATCATGATCGTGCGAATACCCATCGCCCGGAGTTCGGCGAACCTGTCAGCCATTCCCGGCTTTACGACGTCGGACAACGCGATCACGCCGAGGATCGAGGTACTCTCACCATGCTTGACGGCAACTACCAGCGGCGTTCCGCCCGCTTGGGCGATGTCGTTCACGGTGTCGGTCACCGCGCTCTCCGCGTGTCCACCGCCACTGACGACCCAGTTCATCACCGCATCTGCTGCACCCTTTCGGATTTGGCGTCCGGAGTGGTCGAGTCCGCTCATCCGGGTTTGTGCCGTGAACGGAACGAACTCGGCGCGTTCTTCGTCCAACGTCGGCTCGGCAGCGAGACCGAAATCCGCTGCGCACAGCTCGACGATGCTCCGTCCCTCGGGAGTTCCGTCGGCCAGGCTCGACAAGCGAGCTGCCGCAGCAAGATCGTCGGCGGATACACCGGGCGCCGGATGGAGTGCGGTGGCCCGGCGGTTACCGAAAGTGATGGTTCCGGTCTTGTCCATCAACAGGGTGTCGATGTCGCCCGCAGCTTCCACCGCGCGCCCCGACATCGCGAGAACGTTGCGCTGGACGAGGCGGTCCATGCCCGCGATACCGATCGCCGAGAGCAGCGCTCCGATGGTCGTCGGGATCAGGCAGACGAGAAGTGCGATCAGCTTGATCGGATCCTGCTCGTGCCCCGCGTACAAGCCCATCGGGCCGATGGCTACGACGGCGAGGAGGAAGATGACGGTCAACGACGCGAGCAGGATGTTGAGCGCAATCTCGTTGGGTGTCTTCTGACGTGAAGCACCCTCGACGAGCGCGATCATCCGGTCCACGAACGAACTGCCCGGTGCTGCGGTGATTTCCACGACGATGCGGTCCGAGAGAACCGTCGTACCACCGGTGACGGCGCACCGGTCACCACCGGATTCACGGACCACCGGCGCGGATTCACCGGTGATCGCCGATTCGTCTACGGAGGCAATACCTTCGACCACGTCGCCGTCGCCGGGGATGACCTCGCCGGCAACCACTATCACCCGATCGCCGACCACCAGTTCGGTGCCGGAAACCGATTCGATCGCACCGCTCATCGTGATCCGATGTGCTGTGGTGTCCTGCTTCACCTTTCGCAGGCTCGCCGCCTGCGCCTTGCCGCGCCCTTCGGCCACGGATTCGGCGAGGTTCGCGAAGATCACCGTGAACCAGAGCCACAGGGTGATCACCCAGGAGAACACCGAGGGATCGGCGATCGCCATGACAGTGGTGATGACGGAACCGACGAACACCACGAACATGACCGGGTTGCGGGCGAGGTGGCGTGGGTCGAGTTTGCGCACGGCCCCCGGCAACGCGGTGATCATCTGCCGCGGGTTGAAAACGCCAGCGTGTACTTGACGGGACTGGCCTGGATCAACCTTGTCGGCAGCGTCTTGCGCTACCACGGGTTTCTCACTGATACGCACGGTCATTGAAGAGCCTCCGCTAGCGGGCCCAGCGCGAGGGCCGGGAAGAATGTAAGTGCAGCAACAAGAACGACGGTGCCGGTCAACAAACCGGTGAACATCGGTCCGGACGTCGGGAGGGTGCCGGCCGTCGGCGCCACCTTCTTCTGCGAGGCAAGAGCACCGGCCAAAGCGAGAACGAAGATGATCGGCAGGAATCGGCCGAGAAGCATGCAGATTCCGAGAGACGACTGGAACCAGTCGCTGGTGACCGTCAGACCGCCGAAGGCGCTGCCGTTGTTGTTGGAGGCGGAGGCGAAGGCGTAAAGCACCTCACTGAACCCGTGGATCGATCCCGGCGTGCCCGGATCTCCCCCATTGCCTTGATAACCGGTGGTCGAACCGAGGATGACGGTGATGGCGGTACCGATCAAGACCAGCGCGGGCATGACCAGAATCGACAGCGCCGCAAGGGTGATCTCGCGTCGACCCAACTTCTTGCCGAGATATTCGGGCGTGCGACCGACCAGCAGTCCGCCGACGAACACTGCGATCAATGCCAGCACAAGAATCCCGTAGAGGCCGGTTCCGACTCCACCTGGCGCAATTTCGCCGAGCAACATGTTGAGCAGGACCGCGCCGCCGCCGAGGGGTGACATGCTGTCGTGGGCCGAGTTCACCGCGCCCGTCGACGTTCCCGTGGTCGCCACCGCGAACAACGCCGATCCGGGGATTCCGAAGCGAACTTCCTTGCCCTCCATCATCGAACCAGCTGCTGTGGCGGCAACACCGCGTGCGCCGGATTCGGCAGCGAGCGTGACTGCGAGCAGCCCGCTCCACAGGATTCCCATCACTGCCAGCAGGGTGAGGCCTTGCCTACGATCCCCGACGAGAGTTCCGAACGTTCGGGTGAGGCAGACCGGAATCAACAGGATCGCCAGGATCTCGACGACATTGCTCAACGGGGTGGGGTTCTCGAACGGGTGCGCCGAGTTGGCAGCCAAGATCCCGCCACCGTTGGTGCCGAGTTCCTTGATCGCTTCCTGGGACGCGACGGGGGCCAGTGCATTGGTGACCGCATTGCCGTCGAGGCCGGTGGAGGCGAAACCGCTGTGGAACGACTGGATCACTCCCTGGCTCAACAGGATCAGGGCGATCACGAAGGAGAACGGGAGGAGGATGCGCAGAGAACCACGCGTCAGATCGACCCAGAAGTTGCCGATCTCGCCGCCCCTGGCCACCCGAATGAAGCCGCGAACCAATGCGATGGCCACCGCCATGCCGACCGCTGCCGAGACGAAGTTCTGCACCGCCAGACCGACGGGCTGAACGAAGTTGCTCATCGTCGTTTCCGGCGTGTACGACTGCCAGTTGGTGTTCGCCACAAACGAAATCGCGGTGTTGAACGCTACGGCAGGACTGACCCCGGACAGACCGTCACTCAGCGGCAGTACTCCCTGAATCCGTTGCAGGAAGTACAGGAACAATGCGCTGGCCAGCGAGAATCCGAGAACGCTTGCGGCGTAGCCGTACCACGTCTGCTCGGCCCTCGAGTCGATCCGACCGACGCGGTAGATCACACTCTCGACCCGAAGATCTCGCGTCGACGAGTAAACACGCGCCATGTAGTCGCCCACCGGAACGTAGGCGATTGCCAGAACGACGAGGACAAAAGCGATCTGCAGGCCGGCTGCAAGAGCGGGCGACATCAGAACCTCTCAGGATCTACGAGTGCAACGAGCAGGTAAATGACCAATGCCGCGGCGACGGCGATCAGAACCACGCTGACCACACCGGCAACCGTCATTTGGGAGCGCTCGCCTGTAGGGCGCGCAGTACCAGCGCGCACACGAGAAAACCGCCGAGAATCAGAGCAACGTAGGCCAGATCGGCCATGAGCTTCCCTCTTCGAAATCTTTTGCCGTGCTGCTGTGCATCGCAGCCATGACGCGCGGTCGCCCTCGACCGGATGCGCTCTCTCAGCTTCGACCTCCGGAAAGGCCGATTCCGCGTCTCTGACGATCCGCTTACGCACTGACCTGGCGTCTTGACGCGATCTTGACGCGAAACCGAAGTTCACTAATACTGAAACAAGTTACTGTTCGTTCGAACGAACAGTTTTGCGAAGGGAACCTGATGACTTCTCGAACCGACCACGATCTCGCCCCCGGTCTTGTCGACCAGGTTGCGAGTCTGGCCTCGGGCGCCACCTCGTCCGTCGCGGCCACGGAGGCAACGCTGAGCCGGATCGAGGCCACTCAGCCTCACCTCAATGCGTTCAAGATCGTGCGGCGCGAGAAGGCACTCGAGGAAGCTGCCGAGGCCGACAGGCGTCTCGCACTCGGCGAGCGCCTACCTCTTCTCGGCGTGCCGATCGCAGTGAAGGACGACGTCGACATCACCGGCGAACCCACCGCCTTCGGTTGCCCTGGCGATTTCCCGGCCAAGACCGAGGACTCGGAGATGGTTCGACGCCTCCGCGACGCCGGCGCAGTGATCGTGGGCAAGACCAACAGCCCGGAATTGGGCCAGTGGCCCCTTACGAGCGGTTCAGCCTTCGGTTACACGCGCAGTCCGTGGTCGCGTCACCACACTCCAGGCGGATCGTCGGGCGGCACCGCCGCGGCCGTCGCCGCCGGATTGGTCAGCGCCGGAATCGGTTCCGACGGTGCCGGTTCCATCCGAATCCCTGCGGCCTGGACCAACCTCGTCGGAATCAAACCGCAGCGCGGGCGCATCTCCACCTGGCCCGACGCCGAAGCGTTCTACGGCCTGACGGTCAACGGCCCGCTCGCTCGCACCGTCGCCGACGCGGCACTGCTGCTCGACGTCGCTGCCGGCAACCATGACGGCGACCTCCACAAGCCGACACCGGTCACCGTCAGCGACGCGGTGGGACGCGACCCCGGAAAACTGAAAATCGCGCTTTCCCTTCGCAATCCGTTCACCGCCACTCCCGTGAAGCTGGACCCGGAAGTGCGCCTGGCCGTGCATTCGATCGCCGACACGCTGCGGGAGCTCGGACACCACGTCGTCGTCGACGATCCCGCATACGGCCTGATCTTCGGCCTGAACTTTCTGCCCCGCTCACTCGTCGGGGTCCACGACTGGCTCGGACGCGTTCCCGACCCGACACTGGTCGATGCCAGAACACGCGGAAATGCCCAGAACGGCAAGCTACTTCGCGGCGCACCTCTGCGCGCGGCCCGCGCGGCCGAGCCACGGATGCGAAAGCGGATCGGAGCGATCTTCGACACCTACGACGTCGTCCTGGCACCCACGACGGCAACTCCACCGATCATGGCGACCGCGATCGACGGCATCGGTGGCTGGGACACAGACAAGGTCATGACCGGCGCCTGCCCGTACGCGTGGCCGTGGAACGTCCTCGGCTGGCCCTCGGTCAACGTGCCGGCCGGATTCAGCAAGGCCGGCCTGCCCATCGGTGCGCAGTTGATGGGCAACGAGAACACCGAACCTCTGTTGGTCTCCCTCGCTTCACAATTGGAATCGGTCCTGCGTTGGGATCAGATCCGCCCCGAGCCGTGGTGGTGACCCGATGAGTAACCGGGACGTCCGCGAGCGAATACTCGACGCCGTTCTGCACGTCGTCGGTACCGACGGCATCCCGGGTGTGAGCAACCGGCGCATCGCCGCGCAGGCCGGCGTCTCACTCGGATCGATCACGTATCACTTCGCGAGCCAGTCGGACATGCTCCGCGCTGCTCTGTCTCGTTTCGTGACCGACGAGACGACGCGCCTGCGCGCCTTGGCCGAGGAGTACCGCGACAAAGGTCTGAGCGTCGAGGACGCCGCGGCAATAGCCGAAAAGGTGACGCGAGATCTTTCGTTCTCGGCCGAGCGGATCGCGCCGTTCGAGATGTACATCGCCGCCGGGCGCGACCACGAACTCCACGAAGTCGCCGTCGAATGCTTCGCCGCCTACGACGATTTGACCGTCACGATTCTGACGGCACTCGGTGTACCTGATCCGGAGTCGATTGCATCGACGCTCGTCGCCGTCATCACCGGCCTCCAACTCCGACGCCTGGCCACCGGCGTCGACGAGCAGGACATCGGCGCGGCGATCCTCAGGGTCCTCCGGCCCTAGAAGCCCAGCCGGCCGAGCTGCTTCGGGTCGCGCTGCCAGTCCTTGGCGACCTTGACGTGCAGCTCCAGGAAGATCCGCACACCGAGCAGCTTCTCGATCTGCAGGCGCGCACTGGTACCGACTTCCCGCAGACGCGCTCCGCCCTTACCGATGACGATGCCCTTCTGACTGGGCCGCTCGACGTAGAGCAGTGCATGCACGTCGAGCATCTCGCCCTGCTTCTCGGTGCGACCCTCACGCGGGATGACCTCCTCGATCACCACAGCCAGGGAGTGCGGCAATTCTTCGCCGAGCCCCTCGAGCGCAGCCTCACGGATCAGTTCGGCCATGAGCACCTCTTCGGGCTCGTCCGTCAGTTCCCCGTCCGGGTAGAAGGCCGGGCCCTCGTCCATCAGACCGGCGAGGACGTCGACCAGGATCTCGACCTGTTCACCCGACTTCGCGGACACCGGAACGACCTCGGATTCGGGGCCGAGCAGGGTGGACAGCGCGAGCAACTGCTTTCCGACGGCGTCGCGGCTGACCTTGTCGATCTTGGTCACGATGCCGACAAGCTTGGTCTTGGGCGCCATCTGACGGACCTGCTGCACGATCCAGCGGTCTCCGGGCCCGATGGCCTCGTCGGCCGGGATGCACAGGCAGATGACGTCGACCTCGGAGTACGTGTCGCGAACCAGGTCATTGAGGCGCTGCCCGAGCAAAGTGCGGGGCTTGTGCAGTCCAGGGGTGTCCACCAGGATCAGCTGCGCATGCTCGCGGTGAACGATGCCGCGAATCGTGTGGCGCGTCGTCTGCGGGCGCGAGGACGTGATCGCGATCTTGCTGCCGACCAACGCGTTGGTCAGCGTGGACTTGCCCGTATTGGGTCGACCCACGAAACACACGAAGCCTGACCGGAATTCGTTCTTGCTCATAACTGCTCCTCGCTGAACTCTCGCTCAGTCATCGGTGTCTTCTGTCTCTTCGTCTTCGGACGGCGGGATGCGCTGCACGAACACCGTGCTGATGCGTACCCGGCCTCGGCCCGTATTGGTTCCCTCGCCGCGCAGGATCAAACCGTCGTACTCCACTTCGGAACCGGGAAGTGGCACTCGGCCGAGTACGTATCCGATCAGCCCG
>NZ_LVCT01000384.1:0-4215 GCF_001647205.1 Rhodococcus sp. EPR-134 | reverse complement strand
ACCGAGATCCTCGATGGGCGGCGTCTCGTCCTCGTCGTACTCGTCGGCGATCTCACCGACGATCTCTTCGATGACGTCCTCGATCGTGACGAGCCCGGCGATTCCGCCGTACTCGTCGACGAGTATCGCCATGTGGTTGCGGTCGCGCTGCATCTCGGCCAGCAAGCTGTCGAGCGGCTTCGAGTCGGGAACGAAGACGGCGGGCCGCATGACGTCGCAGACGTTGACGTTCCGGCCGCCGTCGGGCAGGTGGTAGGTCTGCTTGACCAGATCCTTGAGGTAGACGACACCGAGCACGTCGTCGACGTTCTCCCCGATGACCGGCAGGCGCGAGTGACCACTGCGGACGGCCAACGACGTTGCCTGCCCGGCATTCTTGTCGTTCTCGATCCACACCATGTCGGTGCGGGGCACCATCACCTCGCGCGCCGACGTGTCTCCCAGTTCGAAGACGGACTGGATCATTCGGCGTTCTTCGTCGGCCACGACGCCACGTTCCTGCGCCATGTCCACGAGTTCACGCAACTCGATTTCCGACGCGAACGGGCCGTTGCGGAAGCCCTTACCCGGGGTCAATGCGTTACCCACGAGGATCAGGACGCGACTGATCGGCCCGAGCAGAACCCCGATCCACAGCAGTGGCAGCGACGCGGCCATCGCGATGGAGTACGCATGTTGGCGCCCAAGCGTTCTCGGTCCGACGCCGATGACCACGTACGAGACGAGAACCATGATCACCGCGGTGACGGTCAGTGCCCAGCCCAGCGAGAGGACGTCGATCAGGCCGCCCACGAGTACGACGGTGGCCGTGATCTCGCACAAAATGCGAAGCAGGACCATCAGATTCACGTATCGCGGACGATCGGTCAGGATGCGTTGCACTCGCGCGGCGCCGGCTCGCTCTTCCTTTGCCATCTCGTCGATCCGCGCCGACGAAATGGTGTTGAGCGCCGAGTCGACGGCCGCGAACACACCACCGACCGGGACAAGAGCAATCGCCAGAACAAAGAGCGCTATGGCGCTACTCACTACAGAACCCCCGGATAACTGTTATCGGTCCACTCCGTCGACGAAACCGGTCTTACCGAGCAGCTTCTGATCGCGTTCGGCCAGTGCTGCTTCGCGGTCGATACAGCGAAGGTCTTCGTACCACTCTTCGAGGAGGTTGTTCTGCAAGCCGAACATCTCCTTCTCCTCCTCCGGCTCCGCATGGTCGTAGCCGAGGAGGTGCAACACACCGTGGACGGTCAGGAGGGCAAGTTCGTGAGCCAGTGAATGCCCGGCCTTGTCAGCCTGATCCGCGGCAAAAGACGGACACAGCACGATGTCGCCGAGCATCGACGGCCCCGGCTCGGGGGAATCGGGACGGCCACCAGGCTCGAGTTCGTCCATCGGGAACGACATGACGTCGGTCGGGCCCGGCAGGTCCATCCAGCGAACGTGCAGATCCGCCATCGTCGCGGAGTCGACGAGAACCATCGACAGCTCGGCCGCCGGATGGACATCCATCCGAGCGATCACGAAACGGGCAACGCTGATCAACTCCGGTTCGGAGATGTCCATGCCCGATTCGTTCGAGACCTCGATGCTCATGTGCGGCGCTCTTTCCTGGGAAAAGTAGGGGTTGATGCGTCGCTCAGCCTACCGTCGCGGTGAATGAGCATGTGCAGCGCGGCGCTGCGCCCGGTTTCCGACCGCCAACTCGCCGGACCGATCCGATTCGTGACGCTCGTAAGCGTCGACGATGTGAGAGACCAGCCGATGACGTACGACGTCGCTGCTGTCGAGAGTGGCGAAATGAATATCGTCGATCCCGGTGAGGATTTCGGATGCCGCGCGCAGACCCGAACGGGCCCCGCCCGGCAGATCGACCTGGGTCACGTCTCCGGTGACCACGATCTTGGAACCGAACCCGAGGCGGGTCAGGAACATCTTCATCTGCTCGGCCGTGGTGTTCTGCGCTTCGTCCAAGATGATGAAGGCGTCGTTGAGCGTCCGGCCACGCATGTAGGCGAGCGGAGCGACCTCGATGACTCCGGCCTGCATCAACTTCGGAATCGCCTCGGGATCCATCATGTCGTGCAATGCGTCGTGCAGCGGGCGGAGATACGGATCGATCTTCTCGTGCAGCGTGCCGGGCAGAAAGCCCAGTCGCTCCCCGGCCTCGACTGCCGGCCTGGTCAAGATGATCCGAGAGACCCGCTTGGCCTGCAACGCCTGAACGGCCTTGGCCATGGCGAGGTAGGTCTTGCCGGTACCGGCCGGGCCGACTCCGAACACGATGGTGTTCTCGTCGATGGCGTCGACGTAGCGTTTCTGGTTGAGGGTCTTCGGCCGAATCGTCTTGCCCCGACGCGAAAGAATGTCGAGGGAGAGCACCTCGGCCGGAGATTCGCCGACCTCGTTGGTGAGCATGCCGATGGTTCGTCGAACAGCGTCCGGGGCAATGGGCTGCCCTCGACCGGCCAACGACGCCAATTCACTGAACACACGTTCTGCCAGCGCCACGTCTGCAGCCGTCCCCGACAAGGAGATGGTTCCGCCACGTACATGAATGTCGGCACGAAGCTCACGTTCGATCGCGGTGAGATTCTCGTCCGTCGCCCCCAGGATTTGACGCACGGTCTCCGGCGCCAGATCCATACTCGAACGGACGGTGCGCTCTGCGGGCAGAGCGCGCTCGGTGATGGTGGTTACACGGTTCCCGTCGAGTTCACTGTGTTCACTCACGTGGTGAATATGGCCTGCTTTCTGGTCCGATCAGCCCACTCGACTCGTGAGCCTCGATACTTCGAAGTCTAGCGCCAGAGTCGGACACGGCCCACTTGTTAATCGTCCCGGCCTAATCCTCGCGGCGACCGGACGGCAGCGATTCGCGGATCCACTCCGACGCTTCGGCGACGATCTCGGAGCTTCTGTCCGGACTGATACCCGCGATGACCAGGCACACGGCGGCAAAGGATTCGCCCGAGTCCGTGATGAGCCCACTGTTGGCCTGATCGAACAAAGTGATCGTGATCGCCTCGGTCATCGCTACCAGAGTCTCGGCCGGCAGGTATTTCGAGAAGGTTCCGTCACGCTGACCGCGCTCGACGACGCTGATACTCACGGCGCGCGCGGGCTCCATCAGATCGAGAATCCGCTGCTCCCCCAACTCTTTGCGAGCAAAGCTGAGCAGCATCCGGAAGCGATCACCGACCGGCCATGACAGCAATGCCAGTACGGCAGTCGCCAGATCCGGGCGCTCGGGCGGCTCGCCGGCTTGGCTCAGCGCAGCTACGAGATCGGTCGACGCCTCGTCCACGATGCCGTTGATCAGCGCCTCTCGGCTGTCGAAATGCGCGTACACGGTTCGCCTGACCACACCGGCGGCCTTTGCGACGTCGTCCATGCTCGCATCCGGATCAGCAGCGAACGCCGTGATCGCCGCCTCGATGATGCGATTGCGATTGGCCGCGGCCTGACTACGACGCTGCCGTCCGCCCGATTCGGCAGTTCCCGAAACGACTGTGCCCGAATGCGTCAACGCGCGTTCCACCTCTTTCGACTGCCCAACTGTGATCTAGGTCAATCATAGTTGCACATCGGTGTGCAAGTTATTAATTTACACATCAGTGTGCAAATAGATCGAGGAGTGTCTTCGATCATCAGGAACGGAGTCGCGTCATGACGACACTCATGAGCAAACCTGTCTCGGAGATGGACCAGCCGTACTCACGGCGGTGGGCCGCGCTCGGGGTGTTGTGCCTGAGTCTGCTGATCGTCGTGATGGCGAATACCGCGCTGATCGTCGCGGCGCCGGACATGACCAGAGACCTCGGCCTCACCAGCACGCAACTTCAATGGGTCATCGACGGCTACACCGTTCCCTACGCCGCATTGATGCTGCTGTTCGGCGTGATCGGTGACAAGTACAGTCGCCGCGGCGCACTTCTCGCCGGACTCGCCGTGTTCGCCGGCGGCGCCGTCTTCGGCAGCATCGCGGACACCACCAACGCCGTCATCGCGGCACGAATGATCATGGGCGTCGGCGCCGCGATCATCATGCCCGCGACGCTTTCGCTTCTGGTCGCTACCTTTCCCAAAGCGGAGCGATCACGCGCCATCGCGGCGTGGGCGGCGACATCGGGTCTCGCGATTGCACTCGGTCCGCTGTTGGCCGGATGGATTCTCGACAGTCATTCCTGGAGCATCACTTTCCTGATCAACGTCCCG
>NZ_LVCT01000383.1:0-298 GCF_001647205.1 Rhodococcus sp. EPR-134 | reverse complement strand
CGGTGGTCACCATCGGCTCGCTCGTGTACTCGATCATCAACGGATTCCACTTCGGGTGGACCGGCGGACCCATCGGTGCCGCCGTACTCGCTGCGATCGGCCTCGTCTCGTTCGTCGTCTGGGAACTGCGTCACCCGCAGCCACTGCTCGACGTCCGTAAGCTCGGCCAGCGCATGGTCGGCGGCGCGACGCTCGCCGTACTTCTGCTGTTCCTGGCCGCCTTCGGCGCCATCTACTTCATCTCACAGCAGTTCCAGTTCATCCTCGGCTACGGCGCACTCGAAACCGGTGTTCGTTT
>NZ_LVCT01000382.1:0-1481 GCF_001647205.1 Rhodococcus sp. EPR-134 | reverse complement strand
ATCTCGGTGCTGCGGGTGGCCTCAACGACACCGCCATCGAACTCGGCGGCTCGCTGGGTATCGCGATCCTCGGCTCGATCCTCGCTGCGAGCTACAAGGATTCGATTGCCGGATTCATCAATGGAATGCAGGTTCCGCAGTTGACGGGCGAACTTGCACAACAGGCCGCGTACGCGATGGAGGTGTCGGGCGAATCCGTCGGCGGCGCTTCGTTGGTCGCCGAAGAGATGGCAGGCAACCCGTTGTCTGCAGCTCAGGCAGGGCCGTTGCTCGACGCCGCAGGCAGTGCCTACGCCGACGCGATTTCGGCGGCCAGTTGGGCGGGCGGTCTTGCACTGTTCGTGGGGGCAGTTGTCGTGGCGTTCATCCTGCCGGGCAAGAAGGCCCCTGTGGAAGTGGACCCCGCGTCAGTCTGACGTGCTCGGAGCCAGCGGGTCTTCGGCGAGAACCAACTCGCGGGAGACCCGCCACGACTCGGTCGAGGGTGAGAGAAATGCGTCGTGTCCTTCGCCCTCGATCACACGCAGTGCCACGGGATCACCAGCCGCTTCCGCGGCTTTCGCGTACCGGGAGCTCACCTTGGCCGGCACCTGCAGGTCCTCCGCACCCGTGACGCACACAACGGGGACGCCGATCGGCAATCGATGCTGCGGCGACGCACTGCGATACAGATCCGGGTCCGCGTCGAACGGAACGCCGAACAGATCCTCGATGAAGCTGATCCGTCGTCCACGCTCGCCTGCCGACGCCAGATCGAGTGCGGCCGCCTGTGCGATGACCCGTTCAGGCCGGGTGAACGTGTCCTTCTCCCCCGCCAGCCACACTGCAAGATGTCCTCCGGCCGAATGCCCGAGCAAGCGAATCTGATTCAGATCCAATTCGGCCGAGGACTTCCCGGCAACCAGTCCGGGGATTTCGTCGTACGCCGTTTTCACGTCGGCGGACATCTCCGGCCAACCACCGCCCGCCCCGAGACGGCGGTATTCGATGTTCCACACCGCGACGCCGTGCCGCGCGAGTTCGACGGCAAATGCGGTGCCCAGAGTCAATCCGTACTGCCCGCTCCAGAAGCCGCCGTGGATCTGCATGACGACCGGGATCGGGCCGTCAGCGACTCCGTCGGGAACGTAGAGATGCCCGAACTGCTGCTCGTGTCGGCCGTACGGAATCTTGAATCGAGGCACCGAGGAAATCTATCTCAGGCGAGGGCGCTGCCTGCGGCCCAGTCTGCCCAGGAAAGGGTCCAGTCGCCGTTCTGCCACACCTCCAGCGGAGCGCCGCCGGTGTTCTTGATTTCGACGACATCTCCCGGCTGCGAGAAATCGAAGAACCATTTGGCATTGGCCGCACTGAGATTGAGGCAACCGTGCGAGGTGTCGGTGTTTCCCTGCGCCCAGACGGTGCTCTCCAACTCGTGAAGATAGATACCGTCGGTGCTGATGCGGGTGGCCCAGTTGATGGATTCCTTGTAGCCGAGGCGC
>NZ_LVCT01000381.1:0-14403 GCF_001647205.1 Rhodococcus sp. EPR-134 | reverse complement strand
GTCGTGCCGCCGATCGTCTCGGTGCCGCCCATTCCCATCGAGGTCGGCATTTCCTTGATCACCTGACCGTTTTCGTAGACGGTCACCATCTTGGTGTTGTCGTCGGCGACCGAGACGTGGGAGTCGCCGATCTTGAAGGACACGGTGTCGTCCTGCTGGCCGTACAGTCCGTTGCCGAGCTGCTTGCCGTAGATGTTCGCGTTCACCGAGACCGTCGTGCCTGGTGCGTAGTAGTTCTGCGGTCGCCAGTGAACGTTCTGACCGTCGACCCAGTACCACGATCCCTGTACGGGCGGATTGGTTGTGACCAGCAGAGACTTCTCGGCCGCGGCCTTGTCACCGATCAACTCGTCGAAATGAACGGCGACGACGGTGCCGACACCGTACGTGCCACCGTCCGATATCGAGGCGCCACCGGTGGTGTTGATGTACGCCCGGGTCTGGTTACTCGGCGCGACGGTGGTCAGCGTCGGGTTCTTGGTCGTGGCAACACCATTCGCGTCGACGGCGTCGACGACCAGCTTGTAGGTCTTGCCGTATCCGAGTGGTTCGCTCGGTTTCCAGGACGTCTTGTCCGGCGTGGTGATACCGGCGACTTCCTTACCCTCGGGGTTGGTCAGCGCGACGGTCGTCAGTGTTCCCTTCGCGACCTGGACCTCGATGGGGTCGAGTGGACTCACCGGAGTTCCGCCGTCCGCCGGGGTGACGGTGACGAGAGCCTCGCTGGTCGGGGTAGTGGTGACGGCGCTGCTGGAGGAACCCGTGTTGTCTCCGGTGGAGACCGTGCACCCCGCGACGAGCATCAACGCCGCCGCGGCACACACCGCTCCAACGATTCGCATATGCGCACGTGACAACATCTGGCCTCCTGAAATCCCCGAACCAACTCACGCCGAAGGCGACCCCCGACGTCCTTACGATAGTGCGCAAATCTGACACTTCGCTGAGCGCCGGATCCGATTCAGCTCGGGATCACAACAAGATCAGTGCAGTGGCCGTGGTCCCCAGCGATCGGTCAGCACTCCGATCGCGCCCAGAGCAACAGCCCCGGCGGTCGACGTGCGCAGGACCGTCGGGCCGAGAAGCACCGGAGTGGCCCCGGCCTCCGACAACGCGCTGATCTCCGAATCGTCGAGCCCACCTTCGGGACCGACAACCAGAAATACCTCGTCCGCGCTCGCCAGCGGCAAACCGGCCAACGGCGTCGTCGCCGATTCGTGAAGCACCGCAACCACAGCGCCACGGGCAACGGCGTCACGAACCAACGCGATCACCGCCGGCGTCTTGTGCAGTTCCGCAATTTCCGGGACGAACGCGCGTCTGGACTGCTTTGCCGCAGACACTGCCGCACTTCGCCAGCGTGCGACGCCCTTGGCGAGCTTGGGGCCCTCCCACTTGGCGACACAACGCAAGGACTGCCACGGGATCACCGCGTCGATCCCCGCCTCGGTCGCCAGTTCGACGGCCAACTCGGAACGCTCGGCCTTGGGAAGTGCCTGAACGAGGGTCACCAACGGCTTGGGCTGCTCGAGAACCTGAACGTCACTGACCAACAGTTCCAGGCGGTCCTTGCCGACGCTCGTCACCTCGGCGTCGGCTACCCGGCCTCGGCCGTCGGCCAACACCAATCGCTCACCGACGCCGATCCGGCGGACAGTGGCCGCGTGGCGACCCTCCTGTCCGTCCAGAACTGCGATTTCACCGACGCCGGGAACCGGGTCGAGAAAGAAGACCGTTGCGGCCACCGTCAGCGGCCGCTGAATGCTTCGCGAAGACGCGAGAACAATCCACCGCTGTTCTGCGAGGCCGTCGAGACAACCTCGGCCTCGTCACGATCGCGGAGCAGCTTGAATTCCTTGAGCAGCTTGGACTGCTTGTGATCGAGACGGCTCGGGATGACCACCTCGAGGTGAGCGTGCACGTCGCCGCGCACTCCCGACCGCAGTTTCGGCATGCCATGACCGCGAAGAACAGCAACGTGTCCGGGCTGGGTGCCTGGCTCGATGGTGATTTCCTTGGGGCCGTCGATGATGGTGTCGACGGTGACAGTCGTACCGAGCGCTGCGTCGACCATCGGAACGCGGATCGTGCAGTGCAGGTCTTCACCGTCTCGAACGAAGACGTCGTGCTGCTGCTCGACGATCTCGACGTAGAGGTCGCCGGGGTGTCCGCCGCCCGGGCCCACTTCACCCTGCGCGGTCAAACGGATGCGCATGCCACCGGCGACGCCCGCGGGAACCTTCACGGTGATGTCACGCTTGGCCCGAACTCGGCCGTCGCCGCCACACTTGTGGCAGGGATCCGGGATGGTCTCACCGGCACCGCGGCACGTCGGGCAGGGACGCGAGGTCATGACCTGACCGAGGAACGAGCGCTGGATGGACTGAACTTCGCCGGCACCGTTGCAGGTCTCACAGCGGACAGGCTTGGAGTCGCCGTTGGTTCCGGCTCCGGTGCAGCTGTCGCACAGAATGGCCGTCTCGACGGTCACGTGCTTGCTGACTCCCGTCGCACATTCTGCGAGGGTCAGCTTGGTGCGAAGCAACGAGTCGGCTCCGGGCTGAACGCGACCGCGCGGCCCACGACCTGCGCCGCCACCGCCGCCGAAGAATGCTTCGAAGACGTCGCCGAGGCCGCCGCCACCGAATCCGCCGCCGAAGCCACCACCGCCGCCACCACCAGACTCGAGCGGGTCTCCGCCGAGATCGACGATGCGACGCTTCTCCGGGTCGGTCAGGACCTCGTAGGCCGTCGAGATCTCCTTGAACTTGGCCTGCGCCGCCTCGTCAGGGTTGACGTCCGGGTGCAGTTCGCGTGCCAGCTTGCGGTAAGCGCGCTTGAGCTCCTGGTCTGTCGCGTTCTTGTCGACGCCGAGCAATCCGTAGTAATCCCGTGCCACGTTGAGTCTCTCGTCCTTCTCTTACTTCTAGGTTTTCCTCAGTCCTCGCGAGGAGGCGTGCCGACGAATGTCGACGTCCGTCATCGCTCGGAGAGAACTTCGCCGATGTATCTGGCAACGGCGGCAACCGATGCAATTGTTCCCGGATAGTCCATCCGAGTGGGTCCGAGCACACCGACACCACCGAAAACGGTACCGGCCGCGCCGTAGCCAGTCGAAATCACAGAGGTTCCGCGCATCTGTTCGACCTGCGTCTCTTCACCGATCTGAACGGTGACCGTGCCGGAGTTCTGCGTCGCAGCGAGCAGTTTGAGGACCACTACCTGCTCTTCCAGTGCTTCGAGCACAGCGCGCAGCGAACCGGGGAAGCCGGCCAGACCGGAGAAATCGGCGGCGTTGCGCGTGAGATTCGAGGTTCCGCCCAGAACGAGACGATCTTCCGGATGTTCGACCAGGGTCTCGACCAGAACCGTTGCCGAGCGGATCACGGCGTCGCGAAGGTCGGCCGGAGACTCGTCGGCCAGTTCCGCCACGGCAATCGACGCGGCGGCCAGGCGCTTGCCTTCCAGTGCTCCGCCGAGAAGCGTGCGCAACCGGGAAAGGTCTTCGTCTTCGAGGACGTCTCCGAGTTCGACGATTCGCTGATCGACGCGGCCGGAATCGGTGATGAGAACGAGAAGCAGGCGCGCCGGCGTCAACGCGACCACCTCGAGGTGGCGAACCGACGACGCGGACAGCGACGGGTACTGGACAACCGCGACCTGACGGGTCAGTTGCGCGAGCAGTCGCACACCGCGGCGCAGAACGTCGTCGAGATCGACACCCGACTCCAAGAACTCGAGGATCGCTCGACGCTCGGGCCCGGACATGGGCTTGACGTCGGCGATGCGATCGACGAATTCGCGGTATCCCTTGTCGGTGGGGACGCGGCCGGAACTGGTGTGCGGTTGGGCGATGTAGCCCTCGGCCTCGAGGAATGCCATGTCGTTGCGCACAGTGGCGCTCGACACTCCGAGGTTGTGACGCTCGACCAGTGCCTTGGATCCCACCGGGTCCTGGGTGGAGACGTAATCGGCCACGATTGCACGTAAGACCTCGAAACGCCTGTCGTCGGTACTCGACATCGTTGCCACCTCCGTTTCCTGAAAAGAACGAACACCGACATTTACACATCGGTTTCCACTGGCAGTCTAATCGCCCGAGCGCCAGAGACGGCTGTTGCCCTTACTGTGGAGTGAGATCGGCGAAAGGTCGATCGCACAACCATGGACAAGGCGGCACATGATCTTCAAAGGCGTGATGGACGGCAAACCGTATCCCGATCACGGACTGTCTCTACGCGACTGGTCGAAGTTCCCTCCACGTCAGGTTCGACTCGACGAGATCGTGACCACCACGAAGGTCCTCGAACTCGATCGCCTGCTGTCGGAGGACTCGACCTTCTACGGCGATCTGTTCCCGCACGCAGTGCAGTGGCGCGGCACTCTCTACCTCGAGGACGGTCTGCACCGAGCGGTTCGTTCGGCCCTGCGAAACCGCGTCGTGCTGCACGCGCGTGTCTTCGACTTCGACGCGATGCCCGGTGTCATCGAGGGAGTCCGCTGACGCTCACGCGACTCGGGTACCGAGACTCAACCGACGAACGCGAGCAGTGCGGGATTCGTCTGCCCCGGCCAGGTTCCGGTGAGCGTTGCCGAGCCTGACACTCGATCTGCGTCGATCACTCTCACCACGGTCAATTCCAGATCTCCCGCGCTGATGGTCGTGTCGGTGCCGACTGTCGAGCAGGTCACGGATTCGACTGCCGGTGCGGAAGCGCGGGCCGTACCGCTGCCTACTACGTGAGCCGTCACGGGGATGTGATCGGCGGTGTCCGCAAAGACCAGTTCGACTCCGGCCCCACCCGTCAGAATCGCGGTCGCCACCGCGCTGACGTAGACCGGATCACAGCATGCGTCGTACACCCACCGTTCGCCGAGTACCGAATGATCCATGGTCGCGATCAGCGCGGTCTCCGCCCCGTCCAGCGGAGCACCACGATAAGTGAGCGGGACCTGAAGAATTCGACCGTCGGCAGAGCGCATCAGGTGCGTCTCGATTCCGACCTCGCCGTCCGGGTCGTCGAAACGATAGGCGTCGACGCGTTCGAGCGTCGAACAGTCGACCGACCCGAGCCACGGCTGCTTGGGCACCCACGCTCGGAGCAGGTCGTTCTTGGACGGATTCAGCTGCGCACGATGAATGATGGCCACCACGGCCACATTACGCGGCGAAGGATGGTTGCGCGTCAGGTCAGGATCGTGCGAATCACCGCATCAGCGAGCAGGCGACCACGGTCGGTGAGAACCACGTGATCGTTCTCGATCACGGCCAACCCGTCGACTACCACCTGTTCGGCCGAAAGACGTTCGGATGCAGACAGTTCCGACAACGGAAGTCCCGTACGCAACCGTGCGGTCAGCATGACTCGCTCCATGTGTTCGTCCTCGGCGGTCAGTTCTTCGCTGCCGCCGACGGGAAGTTCGCCGAGCGCCAACTGTTCCGCGTACCGCGCCGGGTGCTTGACGTTCCACCACCGCACTCCGCCGACGTGGCTGTGCGCGCCCGGACCGGCACCCCACCAGTCACCGCCGTCCCAGTAGCCGAGGTTGTGACGACACCGGGTGTCACCGGAGTCCGCGGTTTCCGCCTTTGCCCAGTTGGAGACCTCGTACCACCGCAAGCCTGCCTCGGACAGGCGTGAATCGATTCGTTCGTACCGCGAGGCCAGCACATCGTCGTCCGGGGCGGGCAGCTCGCCGCGCCTGACCTTGCGAGCCATGGCGGTGCCGTCCTCGACGATCAACGCGTAGGCCGAGACGTGATCGACATCGGCGGAGAGAACCGCATCGAGAGAGGCGTCCAGATCTTGATCGCGCTCCCCTGGCGTTCCATAGATCAAATCCAAGTTCACGTGCGAAAAACCAGCTGCGCGAGCCTCTTTCGCGGCAGCGACGGCGCGACCGGGAGTGTGGGTGCGGTCGAGGATCTTCAGAACGTGCTGGGCGGCCGACTGCATGCCGAGGGAAATCCGGGTGAATCCCGCACTGCGGAGAGCACCGAAGAACTCCGGCGACGTCGATTCGGGGTTCGATTCCGTGGTCACTTCGGCGCCGGACGCCAAGCCGAAGCTGCTCCGCACCGCCGACAGCACGTCGGACAATCCGTCGCCACCGAGCAGCGACGGCGTTCCACCGCCCACGAACACCGTCTCCGCCGCCGGGGCGCCCGTCATCTCGGCCGCGAGATCGAGTTCGCGCCGCAGACCCTCCAGCCACGACTGCGGCGACGCCGAGGTTCCGAGCTCACCGGCCGTGTAGGTGTTGAAATCGCAGTACCCACACCTGGTGGCACAGAACGGGACGTGGATGTAGATCCCGAACGGCCGTTTCCCGACACCCTCGAGCGATCGCGCGGGCAAGGCGAAGGGCGTCGCCTCGCTCTGTCGAGTGGGAGTCGTGCTGGTGGCATTCACACCTCCAGTGTCCCAGCATCCGGAACGCACACCTATTCAGCCTGCGATGCAGGTCGGCGTATGGCTTGAACTCGATATTTCCCCCGTTTTTCGTGGAAATATGCGCCCGAGTCGGAATTATCGAGTTGACGTGGCACAATAGTCCGCATGACCGGACTCGGAGTGCGACTTGTGGCGCGTCGCCATGTCGACTTCAAGCGTGTGTGCAGCTCGTCGTGTCTGCACCTGTGTAGCTGTTGATCTTTCACTGATCTTCCAGCCTTTCCCGCTCATCTCCATCTGCTTCACCGAAACACTCTCTGCAGAGACATGCCTTTTCAGGGACGCAGCTTCTCCAGCTGTTCGTTTTCGTGAGCACACCTGCCGGCCGCGAGCTTTCCGAGACCGAGGACAGCCCCCTCGATTTCCGACACGGACCGGTGCGTCCCGATCAGACACCGCCACAGTTCATCGATAGTGCGTGCCGCGTGCCGATCAACCGCCCAGATCCAGGAGTTCATCGATGACGTCGACAACCGACGCCGCCACACCCGCCGATTCGGCAGCAGCTGCCGAAGCCCGGCCTGCACGCGCTGCGCGTCCCGCCAAGCGTCGCGCCGAAGGTCAGTGGGCCCTCGGTTACCGCGAGCCTCTCAACGCCAACGAGCAGGCCAAGAAGGACGACAACCCGCTCAACGTTCGGGCCCGCATCGAGAACATCTACTCCAAGCAGGGCTTCGACAGCATCGACAAGGGCGACCTTCGCGGCCGCTTCCGCTGGTGGGGTCTCTACACCCAGCGCGAAGAAGGCTACGACGGCACCTTCACCGGCGACGAGAACATCGACCTGCTCGAGGCCAAGTACTTCATGATGCGCGTGCGTTGCGACGCCGGCGCTCTGAACGTCGAGCAGCTGCGCACCATCGCCGGTATCTCGAAGGAATTCGGCCGGAACACCGCCGACCTGTCGGACCGTGAGAACGTTCAGTTCCACTGGATCGAAGTCGAGAACGTCCCGGAGATCTGGAAGCGCCTCGAAGCCGTCGGGCTCAAGACCACCGAAGCGTGCGGTGACTGCCCTCGCGTCGTCCTCGGTTCTCCCCTGGCCGGCGAATCGCTCGACGAGGTCCTCGATCCCACCCCGGCGATCGACGAGATCGTGCGCCGCTACATCGGCGACCCCAAGTACTCCAACCTGCCGCGCAAGTTCAAGACCGCTATCTCCGGTCAGCAGGATGTTGTTCACGAGATCAACGACATCGCCTTCATCGGCGTGAACCACCCCGAGCACGGCCCGGGCCTCGACCTCTGGGTCGGCGGCGGACTGTCCACCAACCCGATGCTGGCGCAGCGCGTCGGCGCCTGGATTCCGCTCGACGAGGTCCCCGATGTCTGGGAGGGCGTCGTCTCGATCTTCCGTGACTACGGCTACCGCCGTCTGCGCGCGAAGGCCAGGCTCAAGTTCCTCGTCAAGGACTGGGGTATCGAGAAGTTCCGCGAGGTTCTCGAGACCGAGTACCTGAAGCGTCCGCTCATCGACGGCCCCGCGCCCGAGAAGCCCAAGCGCCCGATCGATCACGTCGGCATCCAGAAGACCCGCAACGGCCACAACGCAGTCGGTTTCGCTCCGATCGCCGGCCGCGTCTCGGGAGACATCCTGGCTCAGGTCGCCGACGCCGCGGAGAAGGCCGGCAGCGACCGGATCCGCTTCACTCCGTACCAGAAGCTGATCATCCTCGACGTCGCCGACGAGACGCTCGAGCCGCTCATCGCCGATCTCGACGCGCTGGGTCTTCCCGCCCGACCGTCTCACTGGCGCAAGAACCTGATGGCCTGCTCCGGCATCGAGTTCTGCAAGCTCTCGTTCGCCGAGACCCGCAAGCGTTCGCAGGTGCTCGTGCCCGAACTCGAGCAGCGTCTCGCCGACATCAACAGCCAACTCGACGTGCCGATCACCATCAACATCAACGGTTGCCCCAACTCCTGCGCTCGCTCGCAGATCGCCGACATCGGCTTCAAGGGCCAGCTCGTCGACGACGGTGAGGGGAATCAAGTCGAGGGTTTCCAGGTTCACCTGGGAGGCAGCCTCGGATTCGACAGCGCCTTCGGACGCAAGCTGCGCCAGCACAAGGTCACCAGCGTCGAGATGGGTGACTACATCGACCGCGTCGTACGTCAGTTCGTCAAGAACCGCAACGAAGGTGAACGGTTCGCCGAATGGGCAGTGCGCGCAGACGAAGGAGATTTGCGATGACAGTGGACATTTCGCGAGCAACTGCCGACGAGCTTCGGTCCATCGCCGAGCGCGGTGCAGTAGAACTCGACGGAGCCGGCGCACAGGAACTGTTGCAGTGGACCGAGGACACGTTCGGCGACTCGTACATCGTGGCGTCGAACATGCAGGACGGGGTGTTGGTTCACCTTGCCGCACAGGTGCATCCGGGCGTCGACGTACTCTTCCTCGACACCGGCTACCACTTCCCCGAAACCATCGGCACGCGTGACGCGGTCGAGCAGGTGTACGGCGTCAACGTCATCAACGCTCGTGCGCTGGCAAGCGTCGCCGAGCAGGATGTCGCCGAGGGCAAGGATCTGTTCGCCCGTGATCCCAACCGCTGCTGCGCACTACGCAAAGTCGCGCCGCTCAAGCAGACACTGTCCGGCTACAGCGCGTGGGTGACCGGCATCCGCCGCGTCGAAGCGCCCACCCGCGCCAACGCTCCCCTGATCTCCTTCGACGAAGCCTTCGGACTCGTGAAGATCAACCCGATCGCTCCCTGGTCGGACGAGGAGATGCAGAACTACATCGACACCAATTCCATCCTCGTCAATCCCCTTGTCGACGAGGGATATCCGTCCATCGGCTGCGCACCCTGCACCAGCAAGCCAGCCCCCGGCAGCGATCCGCGTAGCGGTCGTTGGGCCGGTGCCTCCAAGACAGAATGCGGGTTGCACGCATCATGACAGTTGACTTGACACCTTCACGGCCTCAGCTCGACGGCACACAGTTCGATACTCTCGACGCCCTCGAGTCCGAAGCGATCCACATCTTCCGAGAGGTGGCCGGCGAATTCGAACGCCCGGTCATTCTCTTCTCGGGCGGTAAGGACTCCACCGTGCTGCTGCACCTGGCGATCAAGGCCTTCTGGCCTGCGCCGTTGCCGTTCACCCTGCTGCATGTCGACACCGGCCACAACCTGCAGGAAGTCCTCGACTTCCGCGACCACGTGGTGGCCAAGTACAACCTGCGCCTGCACGTGGCCAGCGTCGAGGAGTACATCGCGGACGGCCGCCTCACCGAGCGTCCCGACGGTATCCGCAATCCTCTGCAGACCGTGCCGTTGCTGGACGCGATCTCGGAGAATCGCTTCGACGCCGTCTTCGGTGGCGCTCGTCGCGACGAGGAGCGGGCACGCGCCAAGGAGCGGATCTTCTCACTGCGCAACGCTTTCGGCCAGTGGGATCCCAAGAAGCAGCGCCCGGAGCTGTGGAACCTCTACAACGGTCGCCACTCCCCCGGCGAGCAGGTGCGCGTCTTCCCGCTCAGCAACTTCACCGAACTGGACATCTGGCGTTACATCGCCCGCGACAACGTCGAACTCGCCAGCATCTACTACGCCCACCAGCGTCCGGTGTACCAGCGCGACGGCATGTGGATGACCCCCGGAGTCTGGGGTGGGCCGGCTGACGGCGAAGAGCTGCAGACCCTTTCGGTGCGATACCGCACCGTCGGCGACGGTTCGACCACCGGTGCTGTTCTCTCCGATGCGGCTGACAACGAAGCGATCCTCGCCGAGGTTGCGGCATCACGTTTGACCGAGCGCGGCGCGACCCGTGGCGACGACCGAGTTTCCGAAGCGGCCATGGAAGACCGCAAGCGAGAGGGCTACTTCTGATGAGCGATCTGCTCAGACTGGCAACTGCCGGCAGCGTCGACGACGGAAAGTCCACCCTCGTGGGCCGCCTGTTGTACGACACGAAATCCGTTCTCGCCGACCAGATCGACGCCGTGACCCGTGCGTCGGTGGACCGCGGTCTCGACACCCCTGACCTCTCGCTCCTGGTGGACGGACTGCGCGCCGAGCGTGAGCAGGGCATCACGATCGACGTGGCGTACCGCTACTTCGCGACCCCCAAGCGCACCTTCGTGCTTGCCGATACACCGGGCCACGTGCAGTACACCCGCAACACCGTCTCCGGTGCCTCGACGGCTCAGCTCGTGATCCTGCTGGTCGATGCTCGCAAGGGCGTCATCGCGCAGACTCGCAGGCACGCAGCGGTTCTCGCGTTGCTCGGTGTCCCGAAGCTCGTTCTCGCCGTGAACAAGATCGACCTCGTCGAGAACCCCGAAGAGGTCTTCACCTCGATCTCCGCCGAGTTCAACGAACTCACCAGCTCACTGGGCTGGGCAAGCGAAGACGTCGTCGAGATCCCGGTGTCGGCACTGCACGGTGACAACGTCGCCATCCGCTCCGACAAGACCCCGTACTACACCGGCCCCACGCTGATCGAGCACCTCGAGTCGATTCCGGTCGACGCCGAGCCACATCGCGTCGGTCTGCGTTTCCCGGTGCAGTACGTGATCCGCCCCCGCACCGCAGAGTTCCTCGACTACCGCGGCTACGCCGGTCAGGTCGCTGCAGGTTCCGTCGTGCCCGGCGACGAAGTGGTGATCCTGCCCTCGGGTACGCGCACCACCGTCACACGTATCGACACGGCCGACGGCGAACTGGACGTCGCCCACGCCGGACGCAGCGTCACGCTGATCCTGGCCGACGACGTCGACGTCTCTCGCGGCGACACCATCGCATCGCCGTCCGACGCACCCGAGCCGATCGGCGAATTCGACGCCACTGTCTGCTGGCTGGCCGAGAAGTCGCTGCGCCCCGGTGCGCGTCTGCTGCTCAAGCACGGCACGCGAACGACGCAGGCCATCGTGGGCAGCTTGGTGGAACGCTTCAACGAGCAGGACCTCACCACGGATCAGGGCCCGGAAACGCTCGAGCTCAACGAGATCGGCAAGATCTCCATCCGGGTGGCCGAGCCGATCGTGGCTGACGACTACGCCGTCAACCGCCACACCGGCAGCTTCCTGCTGATCGATCCCGCTGGTGGAAACACTCTCGCAGCCGGCCTGGTGGGCGACGTCATTTCCGCTGTCGAATTGGGCGAGCGCGTCTAAGTCGATGGTTCCGCTCATCGCTGTTGCGCACGGCAGCCGTGATCCCCGCTCTGCTCGGGTGATCGCGGCTGCTGTGACAGCTCTTCGTGAAGTCCGGCCAGACCTCGATGTCCGGCTGGCGTTTCTCGACCTCAATGCACCGTCCATCGATCAGGTCCTGGACGGAGTTGCACACGACGGCCACACTCACGCCGTTGTTGTTCCGATGCTGCTGGGCAATGCCTTCCACGCCCGGGTAGATCTGCCCGGACTCTTGGCCGCTGCCGCGACACGCCACCCCCAGTTGACCGTGTTCCAAGCAGACGTACTGGGTCGCGATGCTCGGCTGATCGAGGCAGTACGCGAGCGAATTCTCGAAGCGGGTGCCCGGCCGGACGATCCGTCGGTCGGTGTCGCTCTTGCGGCAGTCGGCTCGTCCGATGCGCGCGCCAATGCCGCGACCGCAGAATTGGCGTCCACTCTCCTCGGCGGAACCAACTGGTCGGGCGTTCGAATCTGTTTCGCGACATCCGCGGAACCGACAGTTGCCCAGGCGATCTCCGCACTCGAGCAGGACGGCGCCGAACGTGTTGTCGTCGCACCGTGGTTCTTGGCTCCCGGCCTACTGACCGATCGACTCAGCGCTGCCGCAGCAACTGTATGTCCGCGCGCGCGTTTCGCCGACACGATCGGTGGGCACTCTCTACTGATCGAAACGATGATCGACCGTTACCGACAAGTCGCTGATGCACTACCCGACCGTCTGGTCCGCTCCGCCTGATCCGGTTTCACAGGCCGTTATCAGATTGTTACCGTAGTGTTGGATCTTTCCAGCTCGCGAAGGTACCTCCTTCGCCTGCGAAACAGATCTTTGGGTGCAATCCCCTCAGAGCGCCGCGAGAGGGAACACCATCACTCACAATCTTCGCCTCGGCACAGCCGGCATCGCATGGGTCCTGTCGGTGCTCTACCTGCTTGTCGAAATCTTCACAGCCGGAGCATGGAAGACGCCGTACAGCTTCGCGCGCGACTCCATCAGTTCGCTGGGTGTGACGACATGCAGCGTGGATTCGTGTTCGCCGATGCACGACGTGATGAACGCGGCCTTCATGATCCTCGGTGCGCTCACCATCCTCGGTGCAGCCTTGCTGCACAAGTACATTCCGGACGGTCGTGCGAAGAAGTGGATTCTCGGTCTTGCCGTCGTCGTTGCATTGAGCACCGCGGCCACCGGCCTCTTCCCGGCGAACGACGGGACCTTCGTTCATTGGACCGCCGTACTTCCCGGCTTCGTCGCACGTCATGCCGTTCTCGTCCTCATGGCAATTCAATTCTGGAAGCACAGCAAATGGATCGCAGTGTGGTCAGGGCTGTGCGCGGCTACCGGAATCGTCGGTGCCGTACTGCTTCTCGGACGAACCCTCACTTTCGGCCTTGGTGAACGCCTGACGCTGTACCCGCTGCCTATGTGGATGGCCGTCACCGGCGTCGCAGCCCTGCTTGCGTTGATGCGCCGAACCGTGTTGAAGAACGTGGAACTGACACTGTCCGGTAACGGATTCATCACCGCTCTGTTGTCGTTGCGCCCGCGTCGATCTCGCGCGGCTGTGCCTACCGACGTTCTCGCACCGCGGAAGCTGACGAGTTTGTAGCGAACCCGGGGTGACCAGGGACACACTGGTAGGGAGGCGACGCGAGGAGACTTCCATGACCAGTGCATCTGTTCGACACGGAATCGTGGCCGGTATCGACGGCTCGGCAAGCGCGGTCAACGCCGCGAGGTGGGCAGCTTCGGCTGCAAAGAGATTCGACGAACCACTTCGCCTGACCCACGTGCTGCCAGGACAACCCGAGTCCGGTGGCGGTACCAACGTCACCGACGAAGAGATGTTCGACCACCACCTTCGCGTCGAGGGTGCAAAACTGCTCGACGAGGCCGAGGACGCCATCCGCGATGATCACACCGACGTCACCGTCGAACGTGGCCTCGTGACCGGTACTCCCGCAACCACACTCGTCGAACTCTCGAAGTCGGCTCGCATCGTTGCACTGGGTCAGGCCGGCACCAGCGAAATGCAGTCCGTGTTTCTCGGATCCGACACCATTCGGGTGGTCAACCGCGCGCACTGTCCCGTGGCCGTATTCCGCGGTACGGGTGATCACGCGATGGCCGACACCAGGCCCATCGTCGTCGGCGTCGACGGGAGCAAGCTCAGCGAACTCGCCGTCGCGCATGCCTTCGAATTTGCCGCGTTCCTCGGCGCACCTTTGGTTGCGGTCCACACGTGGAACGAGCACGCCTCGCTGGGCGGGTATTCCGAGGCCAGGCGCTTCGTCGACTGGGGACCGTACGAACAGCATGAGCATGCACTGCTGTCCGAGTGCCTCGCCGGCTGGACGGAGAAGTACCCCGACGTCGAGGTCACCCGCAGTGTCCAGCGCAGCGGACCGATGAAGGCACTGCTCGAGCACTCCGCGGAAGCGCAACTCGTAGTCGTCGGTAGCCACGGCCGCAGCCCGTTCATGGCGTCGATAGTCGGTTCGACCAGTCAGAGCCTCATCCACCACGCCCAATGCCCGGTCCTCGTCTGCCGAGAGGGCTGAACTCGTCTCGCTATTGCCCGGCCCCCAACTCTGAGCGAACGGCACTTTCGGCGCCATCAGGAGGCCGAAAGTGCCGTTCGCTCAAACAGGAGTGGGGGTACAACAGGTCAAACAGGGCGAGCGGGTCATACCTGGCCGACCACGCTCACCGTGACCGGCTCCTGCACCGGCGTCGACACCGGGGTCTCCGGCAGATCCGGCACCCGGGTAGCACGCGCGTACACCGTCTCCCCCGCCTCGAGGTGC
>NZ_LVCT01000380.1:0-3527 GCF_001647205.1 Rhodococcus sp. EPR-134 | reverse complement strand
TCTCGGTGCTACCAAAACACGCATCGTCGTCTCCGGTGACCTGGACGAGTACGCGATCGCAGCCCTGCGCGCCGAACCCGTCGACTCGTACGGCGTCGGCACTTCCCTGGTCACCGGATCAGGCGCCCCCACCGCCGGCATGGTCTACAAACTTGTCGAGGTCGACGGAATCGCGGTCGAGAAGAGAAGCACCAACAAGGCATCTCGCGGCGGCGCAAAGAAGGCACTGCGCGTAGTGCGTCCGACCGGCACGATCGTCGAAGAAGTCATCTACCCCGCCGGATCACCGTCACCTGTCTCCGAGGCGGACGGAGCGACCGAACTGCTGATCCCGCTGGTTCGCGAAGGCAAGGTCGTAGACAGCGCGCCGACGCTCGAAGAGAGCAGAGCGGTTCTGAAGGCAGGGCTCGTGAGCCTGCCGTGGGAAGGCCTCAAGCTCTCGCGCGGAGACTCGGCTGTGCCCGTTCGATTCACCGGAGGTGAGCACCAGTGAGTGCAAAAGCACTGATAATTGTCGACGTTCAGAACGATTTCTGTGAAGGTGGAGCTCTTGCAGTCGACGGCGGTGCTGCGGTTGCGGGAGCCGTCAACGATTTCGTCAACTCCCACGAGTACGACGCCGTAGTCGCGACTCGCGATTTCCACATCGACCCTGGGGCGCACTTCTCCGAGAATCCCGACTTCATCGACAGCTGGCCGGTTCACTGCGTCGTCGGGACAGCCGGCGCCGAGTTCCATCCGGCGTTCGACGCTTCCGTCGCCGGGTCGGCGATCTTCTCCAAGGGCGCCTACAGCGCGGCCTACTCCGGTTTCGAAGGAGCAGCCGAGGACGGCACGACGCTGGAGGACTGGCTCCGCGCCCACGAGATCACCGACGTCGACGTGATCGGAATTGCCACGGATCACTGTGTCAAGGCCACGGCCGTCGATGCCGCGCGCGCGGGGTTCGCCACGACAGTCCTTCTCCCCTTCACCGCTGGTGTGTCGACCGCCACGATCGAGTCGGCATTGGTGCAGATGCGGGAGGCGGGAGTGCAGCTGATCGGGCGAGACGAGGCCTCGTCGCAAGAAGACTCGAATGCCGGGGAACCACCCCGGGAATCATCCGTGGACGTTTCTGACGTAGGGATCCATTAACCTTCGTGGGTGGCCGATCAACTCCCGAACGTTCCCGAACTGCTCCAGACAGCGGTGCGGTCGCTCGGCGGTGCCGAACGAACCAGTCAGCTGACGATGGCGTCCGCCGTGGCGCACTCGATCGACACCGGCGAGCATCTGGCCGTCCAGGCCGGCACCGGTACCGGTAAGTCGCTCGCCTACCTCGTTCCGAGCCTGCGCCACGCGGTCGAATCGGGACGCACCGTGGTCGTGTCCACCGCCACCATCGCGCTGCAGCGTCAGCTCGTCGACCGATATCTGCCTCTACTCGCCGATGCCCTGAAGAAGCCACTCGGCCGACGCGCAGAGTTCGCAATCCTCAAGGGCCGCAACAACTATCTGTGCATGAACAAGATCCATACCGGCGCGTCCGAGCAGCCACCCGAGGACGAGTTGTTCGATCCGTTCACGGTCTCGCGTCTCGGCCGGGAGGTCGTCCGCCTCACCGAATGGTCCTCCGACACCGAAACCGGTGATCGGGACGAATTGGTGCCGGGCGTATCCGATCAGGCGTGGCGGCAGGTCAGTGTCACCTCCCGCGAATGCATCGGTAAGAACCAGTGCCCGGTCGGTGAGGACTGCTTCGCCGAGCGCGCCCGAGTCGAGGCGTCGAAGGCCGACGTAGTGGTCACCAACCACGCACTGCTCGCGATCGACGCCATCACCGGCATCCAGATCCTGCCTGACCACGATGTCGTGGTGATCGACGAGGCCCACGAGTTGGTCGACCGCGTCACCGGCGTCGCCACGGCCGATCTCACAGCTTCGTCGATCAGTGCCGCGGCCAGGCGTTGCGGCAAGATCGCCGAAGAGCAGGACGCCGACCGACTCGAAGCTGCCGGCGAGGGGTGGGCAGGGCTCCTCGAGGAATTGCGGCCAGGTCGCTGGGAAGGCCTCCCGGACGGGGCGGCGCCCGCACTGGCTGCGATACGCGACGCGGCCTGGTCGCTGCGCACCGCGATCGGTCCGGCCAAACCGGGCATGGCAGCCGCAGACCCCGAAGCCGCTGCGGCCCGCAACGCCGCACTCTCGTCCGTCGACGACGTCCACGACAGTGCCGTGCGTATTCTCACCGCTTTCGACGAACCAGACCCGGCAAAGCGCAAGGACGTCGTCTGGCTGTCCTCGGACGAGTTCCGCGGATCGGTGCGGCGCTCCGTCCGGATGGCTCCGCTCTCGGTCGGCGGATTGCTGCGCTCGCGACTGTTCGCCGAATCCACCGTCGTTCTCACTTCCGCGACACTGACCGTCGGCGGATCGTTCGACGGTCTCGCCGTCAACTGGGGTCTTCCTGCGGAATCGTCCGCGCGCCCCGACTCGGGTACCGCCATCGGCACCGAAGCACCCTCTGACGCTTCGGCTTTCCGCTGGAACTCACTCGACGTCGGGTCGCCCTTCGACCATGCAAAGGCCGGCATCATCTACATTGCCCGCCACCTCCCTACGCCCGGCCGCGACGGCCTCTCCCCGGTCTATCTCGACGAGATCGCCGAACTCGTCGAGGCTGCGGGCGGACGCGCCCTCGGCCTGTTCTCGTCGATGCGCGCCGCCAAAGCCGCCTCGGAGGCGATGCGTGAACGCCTCGATACCCCCATCCTGTGCCAGGGCGACGACGCCACCGGCACCCTCGTCAAGGCCTTCGCCAAGGACGAACCCACGTCACTGTTCGGCACGTTGTCCCTGTGGCAGGGCGTCGATGTTCCGGGTCCGTCACTGAGCCTCGTCATCTTGGACCGGATTCCGTTCCCGCGCCCGGACGACCCGCTGTTGATGGCTCGCCAGCAGGCTATCGAATCCCATGGCGGTAACGGCTTTCTCAGCGTCTCGGCCAATCACGCGGCGCTGCTCCTGGCACAGGGCGTCGGCCGTCTGCTTCGTAGCACCGACGACAAGGGCGTGGTGGCCGTGCTCGATCCGCGTCTGGCCACGGCGAGATACGCGGGTTACCTTCGCGCATCGCTGCCTCCGTTCTGGGAGACGACCAACCCCGAAGTCGTCCGCAAGGCGCTCGCCCGCATCCGCGACTCACGTCGCTGACCCAGTTCTCACGCGGGCACAATTCTGCCCCGGTACCGACCGAACGGACCGGGGCAGAATGTATTACGTCAGACGCTCGGAGTGGTCACCAACCCGAGTTCGGACGCATCGACCAACAACCGGTGATGCGGCAACACCCGCACGGTGTAACCCACGGAGCCGGAGACCGGAAGCGCAACCTCGGCTTCGAAGATCTCGGCTCCGTCCTCGGTTCCGAAATGTGTCATCGGGAACGTCACCACGTCGGTGAGTTCCTCGCCTGGGCTGACGCGTCCCAGGACTGCCTGAACCTCCACATCCGAGACCGACAAGCCGCCGAGGCGGACCTTGGC
>NZ_LVCT01000379.1:0-1261 GCF_001647205.1 Rhodococcus sp. EPR-134 | reverse complement strand
CGACGCGCTCGACTGTTGCGCGTGTGACGCCGAGCGACTCGGCCGTTCCGGATTCCTGCGCGAGAGCCATGCTCGGATCGCGGCCGAGGCGGATGTCGTGCGGACGGACCAACTGCCCGTTGAGCTTCGCGACGGATCCGAGGAAGGACATCACGAAGTCGTTGGACGGGCGGTCGTACAGGTCGGCAGGTTCACCGATCTGCTCGATCCGCCCCTTGTTCAGCACCGCGATGCGGTCGGCGACGTCGAGAGCCTCTTCCTGGTCGTGGGTGACCAGGACGGTGGTGACGTGCACCTCGTCGTGCAGGCGACGCAACCACGTGCGCAGGTCGGCACGCACCTTCGCGTCGAGCGCGCCGAAGGGCTCGTCGAGCAGGAGCACCTGTGGATCCACAGCCAGAGCGCGCGCCAACGCCATGCGCTGACGCTGACCGCCGGAGAGCTGCGCGGGGTACCGATGCTGAAACCCGTCGAGACCGACGATCCCCAGTAGTTCGTTGACCTTCTTCTCGATCTCCGGCTTCGGGCGCTTGCGGATCTTGAGCCCGAACGCCACGTTGTCCCGCACGGTCATGTGCTTGAACGCCGCGTAGTGCTGGAACACGAAACCGATGTCACGCTTCTGCGGCGAGACGCCGGTGACGTCCTTGCCTGCGATGGTGATGGTTCCCGAATCGAGTTCTTCGAGCCCTGCGATCGAACGCAGCAACGTCGACTTTCCCGAGCCACTGGGCCCGAGCAATGCCGTCAACGAACCCGAGGGAATGTTGACCGTCACGTCGTCGAGCGCCGCGAAATCACCGTAGTTCTTGCGGGCCCCGGTCACTGTGATCATGTGGTGCTCCTCTTACGGTCCAGCAGCGTCATCAGCAACAGGACAATGATGGCGATGCCCATCAGCAGCGTTGCCGCCGAATACGCACCAAAGGTGTTGTGGTCGTCGATGTATCGCGAGTGCACCAGCAATGTCAGTGTCTGGGATACCCCCGGGAAGCCGGAAGAGACCATGATGACTGCGCCGAATTCACCGAGCGAACGCGCCACCGTCAACACGATTCCGTACGTCAGGCCCCAACGGATCGCGGGCAAGGTGATCCGCCAGAACGTCTGCCAGCCCGAGGCACCGAGCGTCGCGGCTGCTTGTTCCTGCTCGTCGCCGATCTCGTGAAGTACGGGTTCGACTTCCCGGACGACGAAGGGCAGCGTCACGAAAATCGTCGCGATCACCATGCCTGGCAACCCGAAGATGACTTTGAACCCC
>NZ_LVCT01000378.1:0-28991 GCF_001647205.1 Rhodococcus sp. EPR-134 | reverse complement strand
CCACCGACTGCAGAACTCCGCGGCCCGGGAAACGCCCACGCACGAGTGCCAGAGCCGTGACGACACCGAACACCACGTTGATCGGAACCACGATCGCCACGATGATCAGCGAAAGATTCAGCGCGGAAATCGCTGCCGGTGTCGTGATCGATTCGAGAAACGGGCCGATTCCGTTCTCGAACGTTCGCGTCAGGATCACACCGATCGGCACGACCAGCAACACGAACAGGTAGACGAGAGCGATGGTCCGCAGACCGATCTTCGATCCTCTGGACACGTTCATCGGGAACTCTCCTCACGTCGCTGTCCCCGCGAGGCGAAGATTCGCAGGACGAACAGCGTCACGAATGCGATGGCCAGCAACGCTACCGAGACGGCAGCGGCGTTGGTCGGACGATCGATCTCGATCTGCTGCTGAATGTACTGCGACGTCATCTGTGTCACGCGTGGGATGTTGCCGCCGATCAGAACGACCGAGCCGTATTCACCGATCGCTCTGGCGAACGCGAGGCCCGCACCGGAGATGACGGCAGGCGCCAACGTCGGGAGAACAACCGAGCGAAAGATCGTCCAGTTGGAAGCTCCCAACGACGCAGCGGCTTCCTCGACTTCGCGGTCGACCTCCATCAGCACCGGCTGCACGGAACGGACGACGAACGGCAAGGTCACGAAGGCCAATGCCACGATCAGTCCGGGCTGAGTTGCATTGAGATGGATGTCGATCGGTGACTGCGGGCCGTAGAGGGACAGCAGCACGATCGATGCCACGATGGTCGGTAGCGCGAACGGCAGATCGATCATCGAGTTGACGATGCGCTTGCCCGGGAAGTCGTCCCGGACCAGCACCCACGCGATGATCGTGCCCATCACGACGTTGATCAATGCCACGATCACCGAGACCAACAACGTCACGCGCAACGACGCCAAGGCGACGGGTGCGGTGACGGCGTCCCAGAATCCGGAGATCCCCTCGTCGAACGCGGTGGCGGTCAACGCGGCGAGCGGAAGCAGAACGATGACGGAGAGCCACAGGGTGGCCACTCCGATTCCGAGCGGCCCCACACTCCCCGTGACCCGCGCGAGTTTTCGCCGACGAGCCACGGGGGTGGGGTCAATAGTGTCAGTCACGTCAGTCTTACTTGGTCGCGTTGTCGTAGATCACTGCGATCGAACCGGTGTCCTTGGTGAACAGAGCACTGTCCACGGCCTTCCAGCCGCCGAGGTCTGCAATGGTCCACAGCTTGGTCGGCTCGGGGAACTTGTCGGTGAACTTGGCAGCGACGGCGGGATCAACGGGACGGAATCCTGCTTCGGCCCAGAGCGTCTGACCCTCGGTCGTGTACAGGTAGTCCTTGAACGCGGTCGCCTTGTCGAGGACCTTGCTGTTCGAGATCACGGCAACGGGGTTCTCGATCTTGAAGGTCGTGGGCGGGGTGACGTGCTCGACCGGGTCGCCGTTGCCTTCGATGAACAGTGCCTCGTTCTCGTAACTGATCAGAACGTCACCGCTACCCTGCAGGAAGGCTTCCGAAGCCTCGCGTCCCGACTTGGGCTGGATCTTGACGTGGTCGTTGACCAAGGCGGTGACGTAGTCGAGACCCGCCTGCGGGTTCTTGCCACCGTCGCTCTTGGCGGCGTACGGCGCCAAGAGGTTCCACTTGGCCGAGCCGGAGCTGAACGGGTTCGGCGTGACGACCTCGAGGCCGGGCTGAAGCAGGTCGTCCCAGTCCTTGATGCCCTTCGGGTTGCCCGGACGCGTCACGATGGTGACTACCGATCCGAACGGAATTCCGTTGTAGGCGTCCTGGTTCCAGTTCTGATCTACCAGACCGGCATCGACCAGACGGGTGATGTCGGGCTCGACGGAGAAGTTGACGAAGTCTGCCTCGGCACCGTCCTTCACCTTGCGCGACTGGTCGCCCGAGGCGCCGTAGGAAGGATTGAAGTTGACGTTCTTGCCCTCGTCGGTCGCCTGGAAGGCTGCGGTGAGCTTGTCGAAGCCAGGCTTCGGCACGGCGTAGGCGAACAGGTTGATCGTGCCGGCGCTACCGTCGCTGGCGGCGCTGTCACCACCCACGGTGTCGCTCGAGCCACCACTGCACGCTGTGAGTACCACGGCCCCCATGGTCGCGATAGCAGTGAGAAGTGTGCGGGAACGGCGTTTCATTGCAGATACCTTCCTGAAAGGACTGACAAACGAGGGTTGGTCAAACGACAAGTCCGAGACCTCTGGGGCTGATTCCATCGGGATGTTCAGACATGGAGAGCCGACGGGCGATGAGCCCTGAATCGGGGGCGCGAGTTACGCGCAGAGAAGTTCGAGTGGGGTGCGCAGCACCACCGGAGAGGTCGAACTCAGGAAATCAACAACAGGCGACGTCAGCGACGTCGAGCATGCCGACAGCAATCAACGCCAACTGGTGGCGGATTACGGGAGCTGTTGCTTCGGACACGCGGTGGACTTTAGCAGAGCACCGGCGCCCGCTCTAATCGGGAGAACTAACGGGTGAGAAGCCACGCGACGATCACGAGGAGAATCAGGGCTATCAGGGCGAGAGTGACCCGTGAGCGGGGCATCAGCTTTCCTCTACTTCTCGAGAATTCCTACGCAACCAGCCGAAGAGCGGCAGAGCGAGAACGGCGGCCAACACGCGATCCAGACCGATGGCCACCAGGCGGCACAGCGGAACGACGACGATCAGGACCAACGCGACCTGCGGGATGAACGGGAGCCCCGCCATCCACAGCTCGAAGCTGTCCCACCAATCCGCAATCCGATCCACGCCAACACCCTATCCTTCGGACGATACGGTCCCGACAGCGTGTGGATTGGACGTGTGCCGATTCTGGCCGGATGATGGCCGAATGAGTGCTGACGACGAAGTGGTGCAGACGATTCCTCCCGCCTCCACGGGTCACCATCGAAGCAACTTTCCCCCGATCGACGACTATGCGTTTCTTTCCGATTGCGAAACCTCGTGCCTGATTGCCCGTAACGGATCTGTCGAGTGGATGTGCGTTCCCCGCCCGGACTCCCCCAGCGTGTTCGGTGCCATCCTCGACCGCAGCGCAGGCCATTTCCGTATCGGCCCCTACGGCCAGAACGTGCCGGCCGCTCGGCGCTATCTGCCGGGTGGACTCATTCTCGAGACCACCTGGCAGACCGAGACCGGCTGGCTCGTCGTCCGCGACGCCCTGGTTCTCGGTCCCTGGCACAACGTCGACAAGCGATCGAACACGCACAAGCGCACACCGACCGACTGGGATGCCGAACACACCCTTCTCCGTACGGTCAAATGCGTCAGCGGCACCGTCGAACTCGAGATGAGCTGTGAGCCCGCGTTCGACTATCACCGTGGCACGGCGAATTGGGAGTACACCGGAAAGGTCTACGAGGAAGCAACGGCAACGTGTCGCTCCGCCAAGCCCGGAGACCATCCCACTCTGCGCTTGACCACCGACCTACGACTGGGTCTGGAAGGTCGTGAAGCACGAGCGCGGACGCGACTGGTCGAAGGCGACAACGTGTACGTCGCGCTCTCGTGGTCGGATCTTCCCGCGCCGCAGACGTTCGACGAGGCCGCCGACAAGATGTGGCAGACGTCCAAGTCCTGGCGTGAGTGGGTGACGATCGGCAAGTTCCCCGATCACCCGTGGCGCGGATACCTACAGCGCAGTGCGCTCACACTCAAGGGGCTCACCTACGCACCGACCGGAGCCCTACTCGCGGCTTCGACGACCTCGCTACCGGAAACACCAGGCGGAGAACGCAACTGGGACTATCGCTACGCGTGGGTTCGCGATTCCACCTTCGCGCTGTGGGGCCTCTACACGCTCGGGTTGGACCGTGAGGCCAACGACTTCTTCAACTTCATCTACGACGTGTCGAGTTCGGACAACGGTCAGCCGCATCCTTTGCAGGTGATGTACGGCATCGGCGGCGAGCGCACGCTCGAGGAATCCGAACTCAACCATCTGTCCGGCTACGACGGCGCCCGTCCGGTGCGTATCGGCAACGGGGCGTTCGATCAACAGCAGCACGACATCTGGGGCACCATGCTCGACTCGGTGTACCTCCACATCCGTACCCGCGAGCGCGTCCCCGAGGCGTTGTGGCCGCTGCTCAAGAAGCAGGTCGAGGAAGCGATCAAGCATTGGCGCCAGCCCGACCGCGGGATCTGGGAGGTGCGCGGTGAACCGCAGCACTTCACGTCGTCGAAGATCATGTGCTGGGTCGCTCTCGATCGCGGCGCCAAGCTGGCAGAGATGCAGGGCGAGAAGAGCTTTGCACAGCAATGGACAGCCATCGCGGACGAGATCAAGGCCGACATCCTCGCGCACGGTGTCGACTCGCGCGGAGTTCTGACGCAGCGGTACGGCCACGATTCACTCGACGCGTCGCTCTTGTTGGCACCGCTGCTGCGCTTCCTGCCAGCCGACGATCCGCGCATCCGGGCGACGGTGCTGGCGATCGCCGACGAGCTCACCGAAGAGGGGTTGGTCCTGCGCTATCGCGTCGACACCACCGACGACGGATTGAGCGGAGAGGAGGGCACGTTCACCATCTGTTCCTTCTGGTTGGTGTCCGCCCTCGTCGAGATCGGCGAACTGGATCGCGCAAAGCATCTCTGTGAGCGCCTGCTCGGGTTCGCGAGCCCGCTCAAGCTGTACGCGGAGGAGATCGACGCGCACACCGGTCGCCATCTGGGTAATTTCCCGCAGGCGTTCACACACCTGGCGCTGATCAACGCCGTGGTCCATGTGATCCGCGCCGAGGAAGCTGCCGAAGCCGGAGCTTTCCAGCCCGCGCACAACGCAACCTAGACCCCTGCTGTGCGCCTTTATTAACCGCCCGCGGTTAATAAAGGCGCACAGCAGGTCTAGCCGGCCACCGCTTCGAGCTGCGGCGTGATCGATTCGAGCGAGTACTTCAGCGACAGCGACGACGGAGTGTTCAACCCGGCGACAGTCGGATAGTCGACGATGGCCAATCCGCCACCCTTGACTGCAGGCAGGTCGGCAAACCCCGGCAGCTTCATCATGTCGTCGAGCGACCCGCCGTTGGGCAGCAGCACCACGACGTCGGCGCTGAGAGCGTCGACCCGTTCCGGGCTGAGTATCAGCCGGCCACCGGTCACACCGGCCTCGTCGACCAGCTTGGGCGGCAACGACATTCCCAGACGCGTGAACAGTCCCGAAGCACCGTCCTTGGGATCAGCGACGATCACCAACTGCGACGTCGGGAAGACGTACTGCGACAAAAGAGCGGTCTTACCCTTCAGCCCCGGCAACCGCTGTGCGAGCGCATCGATCTGCCCGTTTGTCGCCTCGACGATCTCGTCGGCTCGCGACTGCTTGTCGAGAACCCGGCCGAGAATCTCCACCTGGTCCTGCCACGGATCGACCTGGACGTCGGACAGACCGGCAATGGTCGGAGCGATCTTGCTCAACTGGTCGAAATCGTCCTGATCGGCGACGGAGAACCCGCCGAGAATCAGATCGGGATCCAAGGCTGCAATTTCTTCAGCTTTGAGCGGGACACCGAACTGCTGGATCGCCGAGCGATCGAGTTCCTTCGCCGACGCGTCCACGCCACTCTCCCACGGGAACAGACCACGCTCGTCGCCCATCGGGCCGGCAGCCAGGTACCCCACCGGCTGGATTCCGAGTTCGAGCAGAGCGTCGAGCCACTGGGTGTCGGCCGCGACGATGCGCGTCGGCGTCCCGGTGATCGTGGTGGCGCCGAACTTGTGGTCGATCGTGGTGACCCGACCGTCCGCGATCTCGTCGGCGTCCGAGGACGAACATCCGCTGATACCTACGACCAGCGCTCCCAAGAGAGCCACCGCCGAAAACTTCATCGCACGCACGAAAATACTCCTCCACTAGTTAGCAGAGGCTTACCTTCTCATATGGGACCCGGCTGTGTCCGACCTTGCTTTCAGGCGAAACGAGAGAGCAGACGCTCCGCATCGGCGCCGATGCGTCGAACCACGTCGCCGGCCGGATGGGTTCCGTGTACGAGTCCGACAGCTTCTCCGGCGTAGACGACTCCGCTGTGGGGATCCGACGGGTCGTACGCCTTTGCCAGCATTTCCTCATCGGCGTCGACTCCGTGCCAGGCGGCAGTGAACTCGTTGGCCACCGCGCGGCCGCCCCACCGCTGCGGCCACGGTTGACTGCGCGCTCGGTCGAACACCGAGGTGTAAATCGTGTCGGCACTTCCGGCTTCGACGACGCGGTCGCGGGCATAGTCCGGCCCGACCGTCTCCGGGCTGGCGAGCAGCGCCGTTCCGATCATCACGCCTTCCCCGCCGGCTGCCAGGACTGCGGCCAAACCGCGACCGGTCCCGATTCCGCCGGCCGCCAGTACTGGAAGTGATGTCGTTTCGAGGATCTCCTGCAGCAGCGGCAAGGTTCCGATTCGGCCCGTGTGACCGCCTGCCTCACCGCCTTGCGCGATCACGCCGTCGACACCCGCGGCCTCGACAATGCGAAGGTCTTCGAGCGTATTGATCTGTGACACAACGGGAATGCCCGCATCGTGGATTCGTCCGACATACGAGGCGGGATCACCGAACGACAAGGTGATCATGGTCGGCTCGACGGCAATCGCGGCGTCGAGCATCAACTCGTTCTCGGGCAGCGACCACGTCATCAGGCCGACGCCGAACTTTCCGCCGATCGAGCGGGCCACTTCAGCTTCGGCCTCGATCCACTCCGGTGTGTTGTACCGAGCCGCGCCGAGCAGACCCAACCCGCCGGCCGCCGATACAGCTCCGGCGAGCGCGCCGCCCGCGCGACCACCCATGGGCGCCCCGAGAACCGGGATTTCGATTCCGAACTCTCGGGACAACCAGGTGGTGACCATGCGCTCCTACTTCTTGGGCTTCTCGCCGACCGATTCCGATGTCAGGGCCGCCACGAATGCTTCCTGCGGCACCTCGACGCGACCGATGGTCTTCATGCGCTTCTTGCCTTCCTTCTGCTTCTCGAGCAGCTTGCGCTTACGGCTGATGTCGCCGCCGTAGCACTTGGCAAGAACGTCCTTGCGGATTGCGCGAATGTTCTCGCGCGAGATGATCTTCGCGCCGATCGCGGCCTGAATCGGAACCTCGAACTGCTGGCGAGGAATCAGCTCGCGAAGCTTCGACGTCATGCGTCCGCCGTAAGCACCAGCGTTGGAGCGGTGCACGATCGAGGAGAACGCGTCGACGGCCTCGCCCTGCAGAAGGATGTCGACCTTCACCAGGTCGGCCTGCTGCTCACCGGCCTCCTCGTAATCGAGGCTGGCGTATCCCTTGGTGCGGGACTTGAGGGCGTCGAAGAAGTCGAACATGATCTCGCCCATGGGCAGTTCGTAGCGCAGTTCGACGCGAGTCTCGGAGAGGTAGTCCATGCCGCCGAGCTCACCGCGACGGGACTGGCACAGCTCCATGATGGCGCCGACGTACTCGCTCGGGGCAATGACGGTGCACTTGGCGACCGGCTCGTAGACCTCGCGCACCTTGCCTTCCGGCCAGTACGACGGGTTGGTGACGATGACCTCGGCCCCGTCCTCCATCACGACGCGGTAGACGACGTTGGGCGCAGTGGAAATCAGTTCGAGGCCGAACTCACGTTCGAGGCGGTCGCGGGTGATCTCCATGTGGAGCAGGCCGAGGAAGCCGCAGCGGAAGCCGAATCCGAGGGCAACCGACGTCTCGGGTTCATACGCCAGCGCCGCGTCGTTGAGACGGAGCTTGTCGAGGGCATCGCGCAGCACGGGGTAGTCCGAGCCGTCCATCGGGTAGAGGCCCGAGTAGACCATCGGCTTGGGATCGCGGTAGCCGACCAGCGGTTCGGTCGCGCCGTTGCGGGTGGTGGTGACGGTGTCACCGACGCGCGACTGACGGACATCCTTCACACCGGTGATGAGGTAGCCCACCTCGCCGACGCCCAGACCGATACTGGCCTTCGGCTCGGGGGAAATGATGCCGACCTCGAGCAGTTCGTGTGTAGTGCCCGTGGACATCATCGTGATCTTCTCGCGGGGACGGATCCGACCGTCGACCACACGCACGTAGGTGACCACGCCGCGGTAGGCGTCGTAGACGGAGTCGAAGATCATCGCGCGGGCGGGACCGTCAGCATCGCCGACAGGCGCAGGTACCTGCTTGATCACCTCGTCGAGCAGTTCCTTGACGCCCATACCGGTCTTACCCGAGACGCGCAGGACATCACCGGGCTCGCAGCCCGTGATGTGCGCGATCTCTTCGGCATAGCGGTCGGGATCCGCGGCCGGGAGGTCGATCTTGTTGAGGACGGGAATGATCTTGAGATCCTTCTCCATCGCCAGGTAGAGGTTCGCCAGCGTCTGAGCTTCGATGCCCTGAGCAGCATCGACCAGCAGAATTGCGCCCTCGCATGCTTCGAGCGCACGGGAGACCTCGTACGTGAAGTCGACGTGGCCGGGAGTGTCGATGAGGTGGAGGACGAACTCTTCGCCGTCGACGGTCCAGGGCAGACGAACGTTCTGAGCCTTGATGGTGATGCCGCGTTCACGCTCGATGTCCATGCGGTCCAGGTACTGCGCACGCATCGCCCGCTCTTCGACCACACCGGTGAGCTGAAGCATGCGATCTGCCAGCGTCGACTTACCGTGGTCGATGTGCGCGATGATGCAGAAGTTCCGGATCTGCGCAGGATCCGTGAACGTCTTGTCGGCGAAGCTGCTGATGGGAGACCCCTTAGTCGGACCGGCACCGGCCCGGATCCGGGCCACTGTCAACCCTCAGGATATCCAAGTCTCGGCGCCGCCGTACCAGGGGTTCCCACGGGTGGGTGATTATGCTCGAACGCTATGGCAAGCATGTGGAAGCAGATCGGCAGAACCCTCGGCGCCCTCGCGGTGGAGAAGGGCCCTGCGTTGCTGCGCCAGCTGCAGTCGTCCACGTCCCAGTCGTCTGCCTCGAAACCGGGTCCGACCGGCCGCCCGATCGCCGCGCGAACGTCTCCGACCGCACATCGCGCCCGCAAGGTCGAGTACTCCCCCGACCTCGACGGCAAGGCCGATCCGGGCGAGATCGTCTGGACCTGGGTTGCCTACGAGGAGGATCCGACCCAGGGCAAAGACCGCCCAGTGCTGGTTGTCGGCCGCGACGGCGACACGCTGCTCGGCCTGATGTTGTCTTCGCAGAGTAAGCGCGAGGGTGAGCGCGATTGGCTCGCAATCGGTTCGGGTCCATGGGACGGCGAGGGAAGGCCCAGCTGGGTCCGGCTCGACCGGGTGCTCGACGTTCCCGAGAGCGGGATCCGGCGCGAGGGCGCCGTCATGGATCACAAGAAGTTCGACGCGGTCGCGGCAAAACTTCGGGCCGACTTCAGCTGGAGCTGAAGCCGACCCGGACGATGGAAACAGTGTCGATCAGCTGTCCATACGGTTGAACCGTCCGAAGAGTGCTCGATAGATGAGTGCACCGAGCGCACCGCCGATGAGCGGGAACACGATGAACAACCACACCTGACCGAGTGCACCGTCCTGGAACGGTGCGACAGCGAGGCTTCGAGCGGGGTTGACGGAGGTGTTGTCGATCGGGATCGAGATCAGGTGAATGACGGCCAGGGTGAAGCCGATGGACACCCCGGCGAGCGGCACGTCGGAGATCTGGTCGGTCGACGCGAGAACGACGAATACCAGCAGTGCTGTCAGCAGGATCTCGATGATCATGGCGGCACCGATGCCGTAGCCGTCGGAAACCACGTTTCCGAGAAGATTCTTCTCGGCAGACGGACTGTGTGCGCCCCAACCGTTTGCACCCAAACCGTCAGCAGCACGGTTGTACGCCGGGAGACTGTTGGCCACCGTGTAGATCACGACGCCTGCGACCAAGCCGCCGATCACTTGCGCGACAACGTAAATCGCCGCATTGACGGCTGAGATTCGCCCGATCACGAATTGGCCGAGAGTCACTGCTGGGTTGACGTGGCAACCGGAAATCGGTCCGATCGCATATACGAGGAACAGCAGGGTCAGGCCGAATGCGAAGGCAACTCCGAGATTGCCGACTTTCGCACCTGCGAAGCCGGCAGTTCCGACCGCGGAGAACACGAGCACAAATGTCCCCACCGCTTCGGCCGCATACTTCTTCACATCCGAGATCGGTTCGATCTCAGTCAATTCCTGTGCAGTTGGAGACATATTCCCACCTTCTTCTCATCGAACGGTAGTAATGCTCACGCGCCTAGATTTGCCGGACTTTACGCAAGCCTGGTGATCTCCACAACAACTTCGAGATCTGTGGAGCGTCCACCGGAAAAGATTCCCTTCAAAGGCGGCACATCCGAATAGTCCCTTCCTATTCCGACCGAGACATGCTGTTCATTCACAGCTATCGCATTGGTCGGGTCATATCCCCACCACGTGCCGGTCCACGCTTCGATCCACGCGTGCGATTCCCCGACCACAGTGTCCCCGACTGCCGCATCACGTTTGGGGTGGAGATAGCCGGAAACGTACCGACAGGGAATGCCCATCGTTCGAAGCAACACCAAGGTCAGATGCGCATAATCCTGGCAGACGCCTTTCCGTGCCGACCACGCCTCGACCGCCGACGTATGCACTCCGGTCGTACCCGGCACATATGACATTTCACCGTAAACCCATTGCGACGCAGCCACTACTGCATCTTCAGGTGATTTATCTTTGCGCAATTCCTTGGCAATTGTCGCCAGCTTACGATCACGCGGAACATATCTCGTGAAACTCAGTTGTTCGTTGAATCGATCTTTAATCGCGTTTCCCGACAATTCATCCCAGTCGACGGTTTCCTCGGGCTGAACAAACGGTTCCGTCTCGACCACCGGCAGTCCCGTCACTTCGAGTTCCGTATGCGGGGCGTGCAAGTCGAAGGCGGTCACCGCGGTGCCCCAGTAATCGGTGTATCGGTAGGAACGCGTTGCCGGCTGGGTTTCGACGCGCGTGAGTATCACCGTCTGCCTGGTGTCGCCGCGAGGTGTCAATCGCGCTTCGTTGTACGACGACGTCACCGGGGCGTCGTACGCATATCCCGTGGTGTGCACGACCCTCATCCGCCAGCTCACAGCTCTCCCTCCACCGTCGACTCCGCATACGCGGCGCCGGCATCCGTCCACGCGACCCACGGCGCAGCGTGGAAGTACTGCAATGCAATTGCCTCACCCAGTTCGCGGCAGGTCTCCTGCCAACCGAGCAACCGTCCCTGCAGATCCTCGAGCAACACGCCCTGCGGCAGGAACTCGAGTTCGCTGCGTGCGCGGCCCAGAAGCCGCGGCGCCTCCGCCCGGATTCCGACGCGACTGCCCGGCTGCGGGTCGAGCTCCTGCAGGCACTTCTCGGCCTGCCTGATCGAGTGGAACACCGAGCGCGGAAAGAGCCTGTCCAACAAGATGAACTCGACGACGCGATTGGCGTCGAGCGCTCCGCGATACGTACGCAGATACGTGTCATGTGCGCCCGCCGAGCGAAGAACGCTGACCCATGCCGGCGACGACGGGCGGTCACCGGCGCGCGCCAGAAGCATCCGCACGATCATGTCGACACGTTCGATCGACCTGCCCAGCAGAAGGAACCGATAGCCGTCGTCGCGACTGAGCGTGGAATCCGCCAGGCCCGCGAACATCGCTGCGCGTTCCTCCACATAGCGGAAGAACTCGTGTGGCCCCAGCCTGCGTGAGGCACGTTCACGCTCGGCCAGTCCGTTGTACGTGGTGTTCAGGCACTCCCACATCTCACTCGACGTGACCTCACGCGCCCCGCGAGCATTCTCACGAGCACTTGCCAGCGAGTCCACGATCGAACCAACCTGGTTGCGGCTGAACGCAACCAGATCGGTGAGCGAGCGCACGTCGAGCTTGCCCTCCGGCGCCTCGATGCCGAGGACACGCAGGAGCAGACGCGACGTGCGGTCCGGGTCGACGGTGGCGTCGTCGAGCAATTGATGGACGGCGACGTCGAGGATCCGAGCAGTGTCGTCGGCGCGCTCGACGTAGCGGCCGATCCAGTAGAGGGACTCTGCGTTGCGAGCAAGCATCGGTCACCACGCTCCGTTCACTGATAGTTCTTGGTAGCTGGGCACTTCCGAGGTGTTCACTGTTGCTGCTGCTGTTGTTGCTGCGAGGTGCTCAGTTCGGGACCCTGCACCGGCTCCGCGGATTCCGGGGGCTCGGACACCAGTTCCTCGCCTGACAACTCTGGGTCTTCGTCAGAGGTGCGACTCGCAAGCACCCACGTGTCCTTGCTTCCGCCGCCCTGGCTGGAGTTGACCACCAGCGAACCTTCCGGAAGTGCCACCCGGGTCAGGCCGCCGGGCAACACCCACACGTCCTCACCGTCGTTGACGGCAAAGGGCCGCAAGTCCACGTGGCGCGGCGAGAGAACATCGTCGATCTTGGTCGGCACCGTGGACAACTGCACGAGTGGCTGCGCAATCCACCCGCGCGGGTCTGCCTTGATCTTGCGGGTGATCGCGGCCAGTTCCTTGGGGCTCGCGTCGGGTCCGAAGACGATTCCGTAGCCGCCGGACCCTTCCACCGGCTTGATGACCAGTTCGGCGACGCGGTCGAGGACTTGCTCGCACTCCTCGTCCAACCAACAGCGGAACGTGTCGACGTTCTGCAAGAGCGGCTTCTCACCGAGGTAGTAGTCGATGATCTGCGGAACGTAGGTATAGACGAGTTTGTCGTCACCGACTCCGTTGCCGACGGCGCTCGAGATCACCACGTTGCCCGCCCGCGCCGCATTCAGTAGGCCTGCGACGCCGAGAATCGAATCCGGACGGAAGTGCATCGGGTCGAGATACTCGTCGTCGATGCGGCGATAGATGACGTCGACCTGGCGCTCGCCTTCCGTCGTGCGCATGTACACCATGTTGTCGCGGCAGAACAGGTCGCGACCTTCGACGAGTTCCACACCCATCTGACGAGCGAGCAACGAATGCTCGAAATAGGCGGAATTGGCGATACCCGGTGTGAGAACAACCACTGTCGGGTCCGCTTCGTTGAGTGCAGCACCCGCACGCAGCGCCCTCAGCAGGTGTGTTGCGTAATCACCGACCGCCCGCACCTTGTGGGACATGAACAGATCCGGGAACACCCGAGTCATGGTGCGACGGTTTTCCATCACATAGGAGACACCGGACGGAGATCGCAGATTGTCCTCGAGGACTCGGAACTCTCCCGCCTCGTCTCGGACCAGGTCGATACCCGCGACGTGAATTCGCACACCGTTGGGCGGCACGATGCCGGCTGCTTCACGGTGGAAGTGCTCGCACGAGGTCACCAAGCGGCGCGGCAACACGTGATCGCGCAGGATTCGCTGCTCGCCGTAAATGTCCGCGAGGAACAACTCGAGCGCCTTCACTCGCTGCTTGATGCCCTTTTCAAGCCGCGACCACTCCTGCGCGGCGATGACGCGCGGCACCAGATCCAACGGAAACGGTCGCTCCTGCCCGGACAGCGAGAACGTCACGCCCTGGTCGATGAATGCGCGTCCGAGTGCGTCGGCACGCGCGGCAAGGTCGGCGCTGCTCGTCGGCGCCAGGGCTTTGTACACACCCTTGTACGGACCACGCACCGAGCCGTCGGGCTCGAACATCTCGTCGAAAGCCAACTCGTAGCGACCGATGTCTGAATATCCGTCGAACACTGCGGCAGGACGCGCTCGGGTGGTGGTCGAACCTGTTTTACTCGAACTTTTCGAAGGCGGCGGCGTCATAGGGCAACATGCTGCTACAAGTGGGGCTATTCGGCAGCGCGGCGAGAAATCGGGCGCTCGGTGTACCCTTCTCGACAGACGCAACGTGCGACGGTTTGGGTTCTTGGGCCCTCGGCTGGTAATCTTGCCAGTCGGTGCATCAGTGCGCCCACAGCTTTCTCGACCGTAACCAGCTAAAGACGACAAGGATTTTACGCGTGGCCAACATCAAGTCCCAGGTGAAGCGAATCCGTACCAACGAGGCGGCCCGACTCCGTAACCAGTCGGTGAAGTCCTCGCTGCGTACCGCGATCCGTTCATTCCGCGAGGCTGCGGCAGCCGGTGACAAGGACAAGGCCAACGAGCTCCTCGTCTCCACCAGCCGCAAGCTCGACAAGGCAGCCAGCAAGGGCGTCATTCACGCCAACCAGGCTGCCAACAAGAAGTCTGCACTCTCGCAGGCTGCCAACAAGCTCTGACGTTTCCACTGTGACGGTTCGCCGTCACACTGGTTCGTCTCGATAGCCGCCAGGTCGAAAGACCAGGCGGCTATTTTGCGTATTCAATCGGGTCAGTGCGAAGACCCGCCATCCATGTCTTGCAGCGAATATGTGGAGCGGGCTGCAACCATCTGATGATGGCGATCAACGGGCACGGGAAGCGCCCTCGCAGCTGGTTGTTCACGACTGTCTTCTGGGCGGTCGTCGCTTTCGGCGTAGTGGCCGCCCTGGGAAATCCCTCGTTGGTGGGAATCATTGACGGTTGCAGTCGTCGGAGGTGCCGCAAGCTACGGATGGTGTAGGCGCAGGCAACGTAGCGAATTCCGGATCTTCTTCGGCGTGATGTGTTCACTCGTTGCGATTCTGGCGTTTCTCGCCGTTGGACGAGCGGTACTCACCACCGTGAAGGTGCCGGTGGACAGCATCGGCCAAGAAACCATTGCCTGCGGCAGTGTGGTGAATCCGGTGTCGCACGACTCACTACGGGTGACCGACATCAGAACAGGTGAACCAACGACACGGCCTCAGGCCATTCCGCATACTCAGTTGGAGCAAGCCTGCGTGAAACGCCTCGACTACCGGGCGGGCGAGGCCACGGCCGCCACTGTCGTCGGACTACTTCTGGCCGGACGCGCAGTAGGCCACGTTGTACTCAGTTCTTCCGCAACGCGCACACTTTCCGCACTGCCATCTCCAGGGCGAAGGACGAGTCGACTGCGGCACCCTTCACGTCGGCGTTGAGGGCAGCGACGATCTGCATCGCAGCGCCGATCGACGTGGGATCCCAGCCGCCGACCTCCTTGATCGCCTTCTTGACCTTCCACGGCGGCATTCCGAGATCCGACGCCAACCGGAACGGGTCACCGCCCCGTGCAAACGGGCCGACCTTCGCGATGGTGTGGACTGCGTCGGCGAGGGCATCCGCGAGCAGAACATGGGCTGTTCCGATCTGATCTGCCCATCGGAGCGCCTCGAGCGCACCCCGGGTATCGCCGACGATGACTTTGTCGGCCACGTCGAATCCGGAAACCTCGGCCTTGCCCGAGTAATACTTGTGGACCGCATCGACGTCGATCTTGCCGCCCGTATCTGCCGCCAATTGCGAGCAGGCCGACGCGAGTTCGCGGAGGTTGGAGCCGACGCTTTCGATCATCGCGGCGATCGCATCTGGCGCAACCCTGACGTCTGCGGTCCGGAACTCACCCCGGACGAAGTCGACAAGCTGACTCTTGTTCAGTTTTCCGCAGTTGTGAACCGTCGCGCCGAGCTTCTCGAGGGCCGGAGCCAACGCTTTCGCGCGACCGCCGCCCGAGTGCACGACGATCAGAACCACACCTTCTGCCGGCTCGCGTGCAGCCTCCAGGACAAGCGCTACGGCATCTTTGCCTGCTTCTGCAGCCGATTCCAGGACGATCACACGGTCTTCGGCAAAAAGAGAAGGGCTGAGCAACTCGGCCAACTCGGGAGCATTGGTGTCGCCCGCACGCATCTTGGTCACCGGGAGATCCGAAATACCCTGGCCGCGGTCACCGCGGACGGCTCTGATGAGCTGCGATACCGTGCGGTCGATCAGGAACTCGTCGTCCCCGAGAACAAGATGCAGCGGATCGACTCCAGACGGATTACTCACCCGAAGATGGTCCCACGAGGAACCGACACGATCGACACAGACCCGCCGCCCCCGCCGTACACAGCGACGGTGCCGTCGACGTCGGTCCGAACCACCGCCCCGCCCAATGAATCCAGTTCATCGAGAACCTCCGCATTCGGGTGCCCGAAACTGTTGCCGACGCCGACGCTGATCATCGTCAACCTCGGACGCACCGCTTCCAGAAATGCCGACGACGTGGTCCGAGAACCGTGATGGGGCAGCTTCAACACATCGGCCTTCACGTCCGCTCCCGATCGGAGGATCGCCTCCTCCCCCGCAACTTCGGCGTCGCCCGTCAACAGAATTCGACCCGCGCCCGTGTGCGCCATCACCACCAGCGACTGATCGTTGGCTGCATCTGCGGCACCGACGGAATCGCGGGGAGCTGGAACCAACGGACCGAGAACCTCCACGTTCACCGATCCCAACGTCAACTCCATACCTGCGAGCAACGAGACAACCGGAACGGCCTGCGAGTCGGCGGCATCCTTCACCGCCCGAAAACCTGACTCCGGCAACAACATCGACCCGACTCCGATCGCAGCGACCGAACGCCCACTCAGGACTGCTTCCAATCCACCGATGTGATCGGCATGAAAATGACTGATCACCAGCAACGCGATGTCGTTGACGTCCAACATGTTCAGGCAACGATCCATCGACGTGGGATCAGGACCGACATCGATCACGATCACCCTGCCGTCTCCAGTCGAGAGCACAAGACCGTCCCCCTGACCGACGTCGCACATCACCAGTGCCCACCCCGGAGCAATACGGCCACCCCCGAACACGTGCTGAAAGATCAGGGCCAGAACAACTCCCAGAACGAGAACGCCGAGCACCCATCTCGAAATCCGATTCCACAGCGTCAGGGTCGTCGCCAGTAGGACTCCCACGACGACGAGGGCACCGATGAGTCCTGACGGCACTACCACCGACGCTCCGGGAAGCGCCGCCGCCCGCTCGGACACGCACAGCAGCCACCCCATCGGCGGCCGCACCAATGGCGCGACGAACACCGCGATCGGTGGACAGATCAGCGCACACAAGGCAATCACCGCACCGAACACCGTGATGATTCCGATCACCGGCGCCACCGCCATGTTCGCGGCAATCGTGACCACGCTGAAGGTTCCCGCCATGGCGCCCACCAACGGTGCAGTCACGACAAACGCAGCACCCGAGACAGCTGTCATCTCCGAAAACCAACGGGGCCAGCCTCTTCGGCGAAGCACGTCCACCCACACCGGAGCAATGATCACCAGCGCGCCCGTCGCAGTAGTCGACAGCGCAAATCCCCAGTCGACGGCCAGCTCGGGCCTCACGACTACCAGAACGATGACGGCGGCGGCAAGCGCAGGCAGCGCCTGTTTGCGCCGACCAGTGACCAGACTGAGCAGGCCTACCAAGCCCATCACCGACGCGCGTAGAACACTCGGCGACGGCCTCGCGACGACAACAAAGGCAACGAGGGCTACCACCGCCAAAGCGGCGCCGACCCGTGGACTGAGCGCCGCGGCTCTGACCAACAGCAGAACGGCCCCGAGCAGAATGCTGATGTTGGCGCCGGACACCGCGGTGAGATGGGAAAGTCCGGCAACGGTGAAAGTTGTCCTTCACCACCGGCGACAGCGCCGACGTGTCTCCGACGACGAGGCCAGGCAGCAGACCCGCCTGATCCGGCGGGAGTGCAGCCGAGCACGCAGCCGCGAAACGAATGCGCACCACACTTGCCCATCGCTGATACCAGGGCACTTCTCCCACCGCGACAGGAGGCCCTTCGGACGTGATCACGGCGAGCGTGGAATCGCTACGCCATGGCTGACTCGCCCGGCCACGAACCGTGAGGCTCTGCCCTGGAACAACTTCGAGCCACGACGAACTGGGCGCCCGGATGGTGACCAAGCCGCCTCCGGAGTACCTGCGGTTCTGGGCAGTCACCGAATTGACGGTTGCCCTGAAGACGACCTGACCTTGACCCACCGCGCCGGAGACCGCGTGCGGATCCTCCGAGGGTTCCACTTCGACACTCACCCAAGCTCCCTCGAGAGAAGCTCGGGTCAGTGGGTGCCTCTCCGCCTCGGACGCCCGCCACCCGCCGACGGCACTACACCCGGCACCGAACAGCAATGCAACCAACATGATTCGTACCCACCCCGCTGATGTCCGGCGCACAACCACGTAAGTGAGGAGTGCCGCTGGAACCGCACACGCCACCGCCAGTACCCACGCGGCGACCGGGCCGAACAGGATCCCCACCGCACTGCTCCCCCACACCGCGACGGCAGACGGAAGCAGTCGAGCGTCGAGGACCGGCGAGGCTTCCGGTTCGTTCACACCGACACCAGCACTCGCAATTTGGCCAACCTTGCCGGGCCGATCCCGTCGACTTCCCCCAATTGTTCTATGTCCGTGAATTTTCCGTTGGATGTGCGCCAGGAGGTGATCGCCGCAGCCGTTACCGGCCCTACCCCGGGAAGCTCGTCCAGTTCGGCCTCGGTGGCGGTATTGAGGTTCACCAGCCCAGCCCCGCCGGATTCCCCCGTAGCTGCGGGGCTGGTCCCTCCTGCAGTGGTACTCGAAGAAACACCACCGGACTGATCGGCCGCACCAACCACGATCTGATCGCCGTCGACAAGTTTCTGAGCCAGATTCAGGCCCACCGTCTCCGCTCCGTCGAGCACGCCACCTGCCGCAGCAAGCGCGTCGGCGATGCGCGAGCCCGAATGAAGATTGACAAGCCCAGGCGTGCGCACGAGCCCGACGACACTGACCACCACAGCCTCGGGCGGCTGCTCTGCCACGACGCCGGTCGGTACAGGACTGGCTGATTCACCATCGCCGGCAGTCACATTCTTCTCCGTGACATTCTGGGGCGAGGGCAACGTTGGGACCGCCTGCATGCTCGGAGAATCCCACCACACGGCGAACAAGCCGATTCCCGTGGCCAGAACTGCAACGATCGCCAACACCCAGGTCGCCGACCGACTCGGGCGCCAACGTGTACCGCGCCAATGTTCGGGCAATCGGTCGAACCGTGACGAGTCGGGCTGAGCGTCGTAGTCGTCCTCGTCGAAGTCCCGAAGCCACTCGGGGGACCTCTCGAAAGACCCTGAATCCTCGAATTCGTCGACGGCCGGTCGCTGCCGGTAGTTTCCGTCCATCGCCGCGAGGCGATCACGCGCCCGCTCGCGCTCCTCGCTGATCCTCATGACTGGACGCTAACGAGAGACCTCGCCACCGAAGACGATGAATTTCGACCTGTGGAGAACTCGGGGATTGTGGAGAAACGATCAGGTGTTCGCGTCGATCTCCGGCAACGGGCACACCACAACACCGATCGCGCCGACGCCGACGTGCGCTCCGATAACCGCGCTGAAGTCGGTAACCACGGATTCCGCTACATCGGGAATGCGCTCGGCCAACTGTTCCGCTATCCCGTCGGCACGCTCTCGTGCTCGCATGTGATGCACGGCTATCGCCACGCGGCCGAGACCGGCGCGCTCGACTGCCGAATCAACCAAGCGTGCAAGCGCTTTGGTGGTGGTGCGCGTTTTTTCGCCGAGCACGAGTTTGCCGTCCACCAGATGCAGGATCGGCTTCATCGCCAATGCAGTACCCAGCAACGCAGCGGCGGTTCCGATTCGTCCGCCCCGACGCAATTGATCAAGTTTGTCGACGACGATGTAGCAGCGCCCACGGCTGGCGACGTCGACCGCCCGGCCGTACGCCTCTTCGAGTGAAGCGCCCTTCTCGGCCAAGCGTGCAGCTTCGAGAGCCGGATAGCCCAAACCCATACCGGCGGACTGTGAATCGACGATCCGGACGGCGCCACCGAATTCCTGGGCTGCGACTCGTCCGGCTTCCCACGTTCCCGACAGTTGACGTGAAATGTGAACGGCGAGAACGCCGTCACCGTCGCTCATGTCCAGGGCGCGTGCATACGCTTCGGACAACTCGGCGGGCGACGCTCCGGCCGTTGTCACTCCCGACAGGTCGCTCGGCATTGCGTCGACGCCCTCTCGCAAGTCGCAACCGTCACGGAGCACGTGGAGCGGAACAACCTGAATGCCACATGCGTCGGCCGACTCCTGCGGGATGCAGGCGGAGGAATCCGTGACGACGACGACCGGCATTCTGCTACCCGACTTCGCTCGGCGGTGCTACCAGTTCCGGCGAAACCACTTTCTGCGCCTCGACCCCGCGAATCGCAGCGATCATCGCGCGGGCTACGCCGAGGTGACCGTCCCAACCCCAGTGAATGCCGTCAGGATTGCCGTTCTCGGAAAAGACGTTGTCACGCACTGCATCTGCAAGGTCGACTACGGGAACGTCTTTCTCCGTAGCCCACTCGGTGATCGCGGACACGGCGGCCGGCCGGCCGGCATGCACGCTCGCGTAGGCATCGCTGCGATGCACTGACGGCAAGGTCGCGATCATCGGCAGTTCCGGCCGCATGTACTCCAACGCATTTCGCGAGCTTTCCAGATACTCGACGCTCAGCTTGGGCGGAAGTGCGACCGGGCGGCCCAGAGGTGCAAGCCGCGGCTGCAGCCACTGATAACCCTCGCGCACCACGCGTCGAAGCGCGGGTGGCCGAACGTAGCGGATGGTCTCGCGGAGCGCGGTAGGCAGCGGAGACGGTAGCGAGTCCATACCGCCGACCGCGAACACGACGGCGCCTGCCCGCGGCACCGCCGCCCACACACGAGGATCCTGAGTCAGTGCCCACCACGCATCGCGGCACGTCCAGCCGATACGGGCGACCAACTCGACGTCCCAGCCGAGTTCGTCGGCCACGATGTTGGGCCAGATGCGTGGATGATCTGCCGCGAGGCCGCCTTTGGGGCCGAAATACGACAGCGAATCCGCGAGTACGAGGAGGACGGGGCGCTGCCCGTCGGCACTTTCAGAGGACGTCATTTGCGACACTCGCAGAAGCATTCCATACGTCGAGTCGCCACTCGATCGACTTGACGTCACCATGTCCACTGAGTTGCACCCAACTGGTGTTTCCCAATCCGCCGAGGACGGCCCAGCGATCGACGGGTAGGTCGAGCAATGCCGCTGTCAGTGCCGCGATCAAGCCTCCGTGCGCCACCAGAACCACGGGCCGCTCGGCCCAGTCCGGGTGCGTGTCGAGCAATTCGTGAACTACGGGGAGGCTGCGATTCGCGACGTCGATTCGGCTTTCGCCGCCGGGCGGCGCCAACGTGGCATCCGCTCGCCACGCAGATCGCACACCGGGAGTGCGCTCGTCGACGTCATGATGAGTCAGGCCCTGCCATTCCCCCAGGTGTGTCTCACGCAGACGCGTGTCGGTGAGGACCGGAAGTCCGGCGGCATCACCGACAGCGACGGCCGTGAAGTACGCCCGACGCAGATCCGAGGACACGATCGTCAACGGCCTGCGATCGGCGATCACCGGACCTGCACTCTTGGCCTGCGTGCGTCCCAACTCCGACAGGTCGGTGTCGAGTTGCCCCTGCATCCGAGAGTCGGCGTTGTATTCGGTCTGTCCGTGACGCAGCAGGATGAGCCGGCGGACAGGGTTCGACGCCGCACTGGGCGCCGACGAAGTCACAGCGAGGGATCCTGCGCGTCCGGCTCGGAAACCGTGTCGGTCTCGAACACCGTGTTGGCGTCGGCGGGGCCGGGACGGTTCTGTCCGAGGCCTTCGACCTCGACCGTCGGGCAGTCCTTCCACAGTCGATCGAGAGCGTAGAAGTTGCGCTCCTCGTCATGCTGGACGTGGACGACGATGTCGGCGTAGTCGAGCAGTGCCCAGCGGCCCTCGCGGGTGCCTTCCCGGCGGACCGGCTTGTGTCCCGCTTCGCGGAGACGGTCTTCGATGTTCTCGACAATCGAGTTGACCTGACGCTCGTTCGTCGCAGATGCGATGACGAAGCAGTCCGTGATGACCAGCTGTTCGGACACATCGAGCACCACCACTTCGGTGGCCAGCTTCTCGTCGGCTGCCAAGGCCGCGATGCGTGCCATGTCGATGGCTTCGGTGTTTGCGCTCACTCGATGTTCTCCAGTTTCGTCTTCAGAAAGTACTTGTTGTGCTCGGCTAGCTCGATTCGGCGCCCGGGACGGCTTCCGACTTCCCCGGTGCGGGCTCCGACATCGTTGTAGCTCCGTCGCGGCGCTCCGCGTCGACAGGTCGATACAGGTTCCGCTTCGAGATGTACTGCACCACTCCGTCCGGCACCAGGTACCAGACGGGGCGGTCTTCACTTGCCCGACGCCGACATTCGGTCGACGAAATGGCAAGTGCCGGAATCTCTATCAACGTGACCGCGTCGGCGGGCATGGTGTCGAGGTGACCGGCCAGGTGCTCTGCATTGAGATCGAAACCCGGTCGCGATACCCCGACGAACTTCGCCAATGCGAACAACTCTTCCCAATCTTGCCAGGAAAGGATGCTGGCCAGCGCATCGGCACCGGTGATGAAGAAGAGTTCGGCGTCAGGGTGGTAGGCCCGGAGGTCTCGCAGCGTGTCCACGGTGTACGTCACTTTTTCACGGTCGACGTCGACCCGAGAGACGGAAAACCGCGGGTTGGAGGCGGTGGCGATGACCGTCATGAGGTACCGGTCCTCGGCAGGACTGACGCCCTTCCCCTGCTTCTGCCAGGGCCGCCCGGTGGGGACGAAGATCACTTCGTCGAGTCCGAACCGGTCGGCGACCTCACTGGCCGCAACGAGGTGGCCATGGTGAATGGGGTCGAAGGTGCCACCCATCACTCCTAGGCGTCGAGCACGTTCCACCGATAGTCCCTTCTGCACGAGTGTCGAGCTTACGGGTCAGACCGGCAGCAGACGGGACACGACGTCGGCAAGCTGCTGGGCCGAGCGGCACTCGTGCATGCTGATGACCTCGTTGTAGACCTTCGCCGCGGAGTCACCCGTTCCCCATTGCCCCTTCGGCTCGGGGTTGAGCCAGTGCGCGTGCTTGGCTACTGCCACCATCTGCGACAGCGACTGAAGGTTGGGATCGCGGTAGTTGTTGCGACCGTCGCCGAGTACCAGTAGCGACGTGCGACTGGTGATCGACTGCGCGAACTTCTCCTGGAACACTCCGAAGGCGTGTCCGTAGTCTGAGTGGCCGTCGTAGGTGATCAGTTCGGCCTCACGCACCATCCGTGACATCGCTGATCCGAGGTCTGCGTTCGAGTCGAAGAACCGCGTGACCTCGTCGGTCGTGTCGATGAACGCGAACACCCGCACGCGCGAGAACTGCTCACGCAAAGCGTTCACGAGCAGCAGAGTGAAATGGCTGAACCCCGCCACCGAGCCGGATACGTCACACATCACCACAAGTTCGGGCCGCGCCCGCTTCGGCTTGCGCTGCACCAGATCGATCGGCACTCCGCCCGTCGACATGGACTTGCGCAACGTACGACGTAGGTCGATCGAACCCGCGCGAGAGCGGCTGCGACGCACGGCGAGACGACTGGCCAACAAGCGAGCCAGGGGTGCGACGTTCTTCTTCAGCGTGGTGAGTTCGGCATCGGACGCTCGCAAGAAGTCGACTTCCTCGGCGAGTTTCGGAACGCCGTACGTGGCGACCCGCTCCTTGCCCAAATTCTCGGCTGTGCGTCGACGCGTTTCCTTCTCGACCATCTTGCGGAAGTCCGCGATGCGCTGCGCTGCCGTGCGCTTGGCGACCTCGGACTGATAGTCGGAGTTGTCCTTGCCCTCTGACCCGGAACCCTCCTGGTTGCCGAGCAGGCCCTGCAGGATCTTGTTGAGCAACGTCTCCGGGGCGACGTCACGCAGCGCCTGATAGGCGGAGAACGACGGGCCGTTACTCGACTGGTACTGCCCGAGTTCCTCGACCATCGCGGCGGTCAGGAGTTCGGTCATCTCCATCGCCTCGTCACTGCCGTCTGTCAGCAGTTCGGCAATGAGCTCACGCAAGGCCTGCAGGTCGATCGAGCCGTCTGGCTTGCGCGGCAGTGTGACGTCGACGTCGCCGACCGCACGGTCACCGATCGCCTTGGGGAACCACAGGTCGAAGACGGCGTCGAACGTCGCCCGGTGGGTCGGCCTGCGCAGGAGCGAGCATGCCAGCCCTTCACGAAGCGCTTCACGATCGAGCAGGTCGAGAACAGACATGACCTGACCGGCGTCGACTGTCTCGGACGGGCCGACCATGATTCCGCGTCGTCGCAAAGCCTCGACAAAATCGACGAGGTGACCGGGAATCCCGTGCGGCGCTGCCAGGCCGCCAGGTGAGAGCGGCGACGTCGATGCTGCGGGAGCCATGTCAGACCTCAGTTCAGCCGAAGTTCAGCGGCGGCACGCACCTGGTCCGACTGGTGCTTGAGGATCACGCCGAGCGTGGCGCGAACGGCATCGTCGTCGAGAGTGTCCATGCCCAGAGCAAGAAGGGTGCGTCCCCAGTCGATGGTCTCGGATACCGAAGGGACCTTCTTGAGCTGCATTCCGCGAAGAACACGAATGGTGTTGACCAGCTGCTCGGCAATCGCTTCAGGAAGCTCCGGCACACGGCTTGCGAGGATGCGACGCTCGAGGTCGGCGTCCGGGAAGTCGAGATGCAGGAAGAGGCAACGACGCTTCAGAGCCTCCGAGAGTTCGCGAGTGGCATTCGAGGTCAACACCGTGAACGGCTTGCGGGTGGCGGTAATGGTTCCGAGCTCGGGGATCGTGACCGCGAAGTCGCTGAGCACTTCGAGGAGCAGACCTTCGATCTCGACGTCTGCCTTGTCCGTCTCGTCGATCAACAGCACCGTCGGGTCCTCGCGGCGAATGGCCTTGAGCAGTGGACGTGCGAGCAGGAACTCCTCCGAGAAGACATCCGCCTTCGTCGAATCCCAGCTGTGGTCGACCGCGACATCACCCCTCGCTCCGCTCGCCCCGCCCGACTGAATCCGAAGAATCTGCTTCGCGTGGTTCCACTCGTAGAGTGCACGAGCCTCGTCGACGCCCTCGTAGCACTGCAGACGCACCAGTTCTGCGCCCGTGGTCTGGGCGACTGCGCGGGCGAGTTCCGTCTTTCCGACACCGGCCGGGCCCTCGATGAGCAGCGGCTTGCCCAGACGATCGGCCAGGAAGACTGCCGTCGCGGTGGCCTTGTCGGACAGATAGCCGGTTTCGGCCAGCCGTTCGATCACGTCGTCGACGGTCGAGAAGAACGGCGTCGTGTCGGGAAGTGCTCGGTCCACGGTTAACTCCTTGAGAGGTGGGGCAAGTCTGGTGAACTTTTCAGGCGGGTCGGGTGTGCCCGTCGCCCCAGACGATCCACTTGGTGGACGTCAGTTCCGGCAACCCCATGGGGCCACGCGCATGCAGTTTCTGGGTGGAGATGCCGATCTCGGCGCCGAACCCGAACTGCTCACCGTCGGTGAAGGCAGTCGACGCATTGACCATCACTGCCGCGGCGTCGACTCGAGCGGTGAACTCGCGGGCAGCCGAGAGATCGGACGTCACGATGGCTTCGGTGTGGCCGGTTCCGTACTGGTCGATGTGCTCGACGGCAGCGTCCAAGTCCTTGACGACCTTGAGGGCGACGTCGAGGGTGAGGTATTCCTTCGACCAGTCGTCCTCGGTCGCGGGAACCAGTCCCGGCAGATCACCGTGCACGACGACGTCGTGCATCTGAAGCGCTTGGAGCAGCTTCGGCACGGCCGTCTCGGCAATAGCGGCGTCGACCAGCACCGTCTCTGCCGTGTTGCACACACTGGGCCGACGGGTTTTGGAGTTGAGAAGAATCTTCTCGGCCATCAGTAGATCGGCGGCCGAGTGAACATAGACGTGGCAGTTACCGACACCGGTCTCGATGGTGGGCACGGTGGCATCACGCACGACGGCGCTGATCAAGCCGGCACCGCCGCGCGGGATGACGACGTCGACGAGGCCACGGGCCTGAATCAAATGAGTGACCGTGGAGCGATCCGCACTCGGCAGTAGTTGAACGGAATCCTCGGGCAGTCCCTGATCAACCAACGACGCACGCAGAGCCGCCACCAACGCTTCGTTGGACTTGACCGCCGAGGACGAACCACGAAGCAGCGCAGCATTTCCCGACTTGAGGGTGAGCCCGAAGGCATCGACGGTCACGTTGGGGCGAGCCTCGTAGACCATGCCGACGACACCGAGCGGAACGCGCTGCTGGCGTAGCTCCAAACCGTTCGGCAAAGTGGATCCACGAAGCACTTCACCGATCGGATCGGGTAGTCCGGCAACCTGACGCAAACCCGACGCGATGCCCTCGATCCGCTCAGCGGTCAGACGAAGACGGTCGAGCAGCGATTCCTCGGTGCCGCCCGCCTTCGCGGTGTCGATATCGAGAGCGTTGGCCGCGAGAATCCGATCACTTGCCGCGAGTACCGCGTCGGCTGCGGCGTTGAGCGCAGCATCCTTCTGCGCCGTGGTCAGCAGAGCCAGGACGCGCGAAGCCTTACGGGCTCGGCGTGCGGCGTCGTGCACGACGGACTTGGTGTCGGACGCGTTCGAGTCGACGGTTTCTGCGTTGGAAGTCACAGCGGTCATGAATACACATTAACCACCCACCGTGACGGCCTGCTCGGCGGAACGAGGCTGTGACCACCCGGGACCATTCCGGCGGACCGCCTGCGAACATTTAGGCGGACCGCCTGCGAACATTTAGGCGGACCGCCTGCGAACATTTCGGCGGACCGCCGGGGAACAATTCCGGCGCGCGACACTGTTGCACCCACCGACCTTCTTCTTCGAGTCAGGAGCCATCCGTGAGTGTGTTGTTCGAGCCTTTGACCCTGCGCGGCGTCACCATCCCGAACCGCGTCTGGATGGCACCGATGTGCCAGTACTCCGCTGACGTCATCGGCGACCAGGTCGGAGTGCCCAACGAGTGGCATCGCACGCATCTGGTGAGCCGTGCAATCGGCGGCACCGGCCTGATTCTCACCGAGGCGACGGCCGTCAATCCCGAAGGCCGCATATCGGCAGCTGATCTGGGGATCTGGAACGACACGCAGGCGCAAGCCTTCGCCGAGATCAACGCGCAACTCGCGTACTTCGGCGCAGTGCCCGGAATTCAGCTGGCCCACGCCGGACGCAAAGCGTCGACGCAGGTTCCGTGGCGCGGAGGCAAGAGTCTGCCCGCCGACGACCGACTCTCGTGGCAGACGGTTGCCCCGAGCGCGGTTCCGTTCGGTCACCTTGCCGATCCGGTCGAGCTCACCACGGAAGGCATCGAGAAGGTCGTCGCAGACTTTGCAGCGGCGGCTACCCGCGCACTGAAGGCCGAATTCAAGGTCGTGGAAATTCACGCGGCCCACGGATACCTGATCCATCAGTTCCTCTCCCCCGAGAGCAACAAGCGGACCGACCGCTACGGCGGCAGCTTCGAGAACCGCATCCGGTTGCTCCTCGAAATCCTGAGCGCAGTCCGCGAGGTGTGGCCGGCCGAGCTACCGCTCTTCGTCCGGGTCTCGGCAACCGATTGGCTCACGGAAGAACGTGGGCTCGACGTCGAGAGCTGGACCGCGGATCAGACCGTAGCCCTCGCCAACATCCTCTCCGACTACGGCGTCGATCTCGTCGACGTGTCCACCGGTGGTAATTCACCGGCAGCCAAGATTCCGGTGGAGCCGGGATACCAGGTTCCGTTCGCCCGTCGCCTGCAGAACGAGAGCCTGCTACCGGCCGCCGCCGTCGGCCTCATCACCGAACCCGAACAGGCCGAGAAGATCGTCGAAGACGGAAGCGCAGTGGCGGTGCTCCTCGGCCGCGAACTGTTGCGTGATCCCTACTGGGCGCGCCGGGCGGCCCGTGAACTGAACGCCGAGGTAGGACCGCATATCCCGTCGCAGTACGCCCGCGCCTTCTAGCCCGAAAATCGGCTCCCGCGCACAACTTTGATAGCGTAAGCGTCTTACTTGCCGGTAGTCCGGAGCCCTGAGGGTTCCGGACACTGCCGCGGGCCAGAGCCGTGCGACGGGGGTCGCAACGAGCCACAGGGCACGCGGACGCTCGATTTCCCGACCGGCTCATCGGCGAGTGGGCAACGAAAAGATGCGTGCATCAGGTACGTGCCCCGCTCGGTTCGATGATTGCGCTGGGGAGCGCATGTCATGACTACACCAGAGAACTCGATCAGCGCTCTCGAAGTGGCCGAATCACCCGATGTCTGCGTCACCGACAATGCGTCCGTCAAGCGCGCTGTCAAGGCAACGATGCTCGGAAATGCCATGGAGTGGTTCGATTTCGGCGTTTACGCATATCTAGCTACCACTATAGGAAAAGTGTTCTTCCCGGACGCGAGCGGCAGCGCTCAACTCCTCTCTACCTTTGCAATTTTTGCGGCAGCCTTCATCGTCCGCCCACTCGGCGGATTGTTCTTCGGTCCACTCGGTGACCGCATCGGACGCAAGAAAGTCCTGGCCACCACCATCATTCTGATGGCGGGCAGCACCTTCGCCATCGGCCTCATCCCGAGCTACGAATCCATCGGTATCGCCGCCCCGATCCTGCTGGTACTCCTACGCCTACTGCAGGGCTTTTCCACCGGCGGCGAATACGGCGGAGCCAGTACGTTCGTCGCCGAATACGCACCGGACAAGCGCCGCGGTTTCTTCGCCAGCTTCCTCGAATTCGGTACTCTGGCAGGATATGTGGCGGCAGCGGGCATCGTGACGATCATCCAGACCGTTGTCAGTGCCGAGGACCTACTCCAGTGGGGCTGGCGCATCCCCTTCCTCATTGCCGGACCTCTGGGTCTCATCGGCCTGTACCTCCGTCTGCGTTTGGAGGAAACTCCCGCATTCCAGATGATGGAGCAGGCCGAAGAGCGCTCCCTCGCAGATGAATCCACAGGCAAGAAACTACGCGAAACTCTCGTCGACAACTGGCGTCCGCTTGTTCTGTGCATCGTCCTGGTGGCCACGTACAACATCGCTCACTACGGACTGCTCAGCTACATGCCGACATATCTGACCAACACGTTGGGTTACGACGAATCCCACGGACTCGTTCTGATGATCATCGTCATGATCGTGATGATGATGGGAATCAGCTACGTCGGAAAGTTCTCGGACCGCGTCGGGCGTAAACCCTTGCTGCTCAGCGGTTTCATCGGATTCTTCGTCCTGTCCCTGCCTGCCTACCTTCTGATCGGCG
>NZ_LVCT01000377.1:0-6124 GCF_001647205.1 Rhodococcus sp. EPR-134 | reverse complement strand
CTCTTTCCGACCGGAATCAGGTACGGCGGCTTGGCAATCGGATACAACCTCGCGGTCTCCATCTTCGGCGGGACCACTCCCCTGGTGCTCACCGCCCTCGAAAGTGCAACGGGCAGCAACTTGGTCGCACCGATGTACATGATGATCGCCGCCGTGATCGGCGGTATCGCAGTCCTGATGATCCCCGAGACCGCACGCAAGCCACTCGACGGCTCTCCGCCCTCCGTCGCCACCGACGAGGAAGCACGTCGGATCATCCGCAAGGTTCGTCGAAAGAGAATGAAGGCCGATAACCTCGAGGTATGAGCACGCCTCGAATCGTCGTCGTCGGCAGTATCAACATGGATCTGACCACGTCAGTGTCCAGATTCCCAGCTCCGGGAGAAACGCTGCTCGGCACTGCCTTTGCCACCGCGGCGGGAGGCAAAGGCAGCAACCAGGCCATCGCCGCCGCGAAGGCCGGTGGGGACGTGTCGTTCGTCGGCGCGGTCGGCGACGACGGTTTCGGCACCCAATTGCGCGAGACCCTGCAAGACGCCGGGGTCGACACCGCGTTGCTTCGTAGTGTCGACGGCCCGAGCGGCGTTGCCGCCATCACCGTGAGCGAGGACGCGGAGAACAACATCATCGTCGTCCCGGGCGCCAATTCCTCGGTCACCTCGTTGTCCGAAGTAGACCTCGACGCGATCGCACACGCCGACGTTCTCCTGTGCCAACTCGAAATACCCCTCGACACGGTCACCACAGCGGCCCGGCACGCGCGCGCCAACGGAACAACTGTCATCCTCAATCCTTCACCGGTACAAGACCTTCCGGGCGCCCTGATCGAGTCTGTCGACATCCTGATCGTCAACCAGACCGAGTCGGAGCAGTTGTCCGCGGTCACCGGTCGCGTGCGATACCTCGTCACGACCCTCGGGGCCGGCGGCGCGGATCTCCGGTCGGGCGAGGAGACAATCCACGCCGACTCCCCGGCCGTGACACCCGTGGATACAACTGGCGCAGGCGATGCTTTCACCGGCGCCTTCGCCGTGGAGTGGGTGCAGGGCCAGGACCGCGCCCTGCAGTTCGCTGTCACGGCGGGAAGTCTGGCGACGACGGTCCGCGGCGCGTCGGTGTCGTCACCCACTCGCGCTGCGATCGAAAAAGTCCTGAACCGACAGCTTGACTCTGACACCGTGTGAGGTCGTAAACCTGTAGGTATCGGGTTTGTGAGAGAGAAACGGGGCGAGCAAGGATGTTGAGCATCGGAGACTTCGCGAGAGCAGGTCGTGTGTCGGTGCGCATGCTCCGCCACTACGACGCCATCGGTCTGCTCAGACCCGCGAGGGTCGACGCATCCACCGGGTATCGCTCGTACACCGCGGGCCAGTTGGCGCTGCTCAACCGCATCGTCGCTCTCAAGGAGTTGGGCCTGACTCTGGCCCAGGTCCAGCAAGTGGTGGAGTCGGCGGTCACCGTCGACGAGATCCGCGGGATGCTCACGCTTCGCCGAGCAGAACTCGAAACCCGAATCCAGGAAGACACCGCGCGACTGGCGCATGTACAGGCGCGCCTACGGATCATCGAAAGTGAGGGACAGATGTCCGCATACGAGGTTGTGATCAAGTCAGTTCCGGCGCTGCGGGTCGCGGAGTTGACCGGTACCGCCAAGACGATGGATCCGTCGTCGATCGGCCCGGTGGTTCGCGGGTTGTACGAGCGCCTTTGTACCGGTTTGGATCGTGCCGGTATCGCCGCGATCGGACCCGCTGTCGCTTACTACGAGGATGCCGGTGACGACGAGAACGTCGTCGTCCATGCGGCGCTACCGGTAGACGCGAATCCCGATGGCGACTACGAGTTCGCTGTGGTGGACCTGCGGGCCGAAGAGCACGTGGCCTCGCTGCTGCACAAGGGTTCGATGGACAACTGCCTGCCCGCTTATCAGGCGTTGGCCCAATGGATCGACGCAGCGGGATACCTCAATGCCGGCCCCAGCCGTGAGGTGACGCTGGCGTGCCCGGAGGATGTCGACGGCTGGGTCACCGAACTGCAGGAACCTGTTGCCAAGGCCTGAAGCCCGCACGTGTCGGCAGCGTCGTGCACCATGGGGTCCATGACCACCGCCACTGCCCCAGCCATGCGCGACGAAGCCGAGCGGCTGCTCCGCGAACTCGCGGGGCCGGATGCCCGCCTACGCGAGGACCAGTGGACGGCCATCGAGGCGCTGGTGGTGCAGCGCAAACGCGCGCTCGTCGTACAGCGGACCGGCTGGGGCAAATCTGCGGTCTACTTCATCTCGGCGAAGCTGCTCCGGGCAACGGGCCACGGCCCCACCGTCATCGTCTCTCCGTTGTTGGCCCTGATGCGAAACCAGGTCAGTTCTGCCGAACGTGCCGGAGTGCGCGCCGCAACCATCAATTCGGGCAACGTCACCGAATGGGACGACATCCATGCCCGCGTCGCAGCCAATGATCTCGACGTCCTTCTGGTCAGCCCCGAGCGCCTGAACAACCCTGACTTCCGCGATCAGGTGCTCCCGGCCCTGGCAGCTGATGCCGGCCTGGTCGTAGTCGACGAGGCTCACTGCGTTTCCGACTGGGGCCACGACTTCCGTCCCGACTACCGCCGCATCAGGACCTTGATCGCCGAACTCGGCGAGGGCATTCCCGTCCTCGCAACCACGGCGACGGCCAACAACCGCGTCGTCGAGGACGTGTCCGCCCAACTCGGCGTCGGCGGTGAGGAAACCCTCGTCCTTCGCGGCGGGCTCGAACGCGAATCGCTTCACCTCTCTGTAGTCCACATTCCGGAGGCGACGGCGCGCGCTGCCTGGCTTGCCGACATGCTCGAGACGCTGCCGGGTTCGGGCATCATCTACACGCTGACGGTTTCGGCCGCGCGCGACCTCGCAAGCCTGCTCTCCGAGCGCGGCCATACCGTCGCCGCCTACACGGGCCAGACCGATCCCACTGAACGTGAATCTCTCGAGCAGGACTTGTTGGGTAATCGCGTCAAGGCTCTGGTGGCCACCTCGGCACTCGGGATGGGCTTCGACAAGCCTGATCTCGGGTTCGTCGTCCACCTCGGCGCACCGTCGTCGCCGATCTCGTACTACCAGCAGGTGGGCCGCGCCGGTCGTTCCACCGACAGGGCAGACGTGATCCTCCTGCCTGGCGCCGAGGACAAGCAGATCTGGAGTTACTTCGCCTCGGTCGCCTTCCCCCGCGAGCACCTGGTCCGCAGCGTCATCGAACACCTCGACACCGAAAAGGCCACGTCGACACCGGCACTCGAACCTCTGGTGGAGCTCAATCGCACGCGTCTCGAGATGGTCCTCAAAGTCCTCGACGTCGACGGCGCGGTCAAACGCGTCAAGGGCGGGTGGATCAGCACCGGCGAACCCTGGGTGTACGACGCCGAGCGCTACGGCCGACTCGACGACGCTCGCCAGGCCGAGCAGGCCGCAATGGTCGAGTACCAGAGCATCACGACGTGTCGAATGACCTTCCTGCGTGAACAACTCGACGATCCTGGTCTGACCTCGGAGAACTCACAGTGCGGTCGCTGTGACAACTGCACAGGCAATCGCTACGACACCACTGTCGACACCGCCGCCCTCGACGAGACTCGGGCGCGCTTGCAGCGCCCCGGATTCGACCTGGAGCCGCGCAAGATGTGGCCGACCGGCCTGAGCAAGCTGGGCGTCAAGCTGTCCGGGAAGATCACCGAGGGGCCCGAAACCGGGCGCATTCTCGGACGGATGTCGGACCTGGGCTGGGGTCAACGTCTCCGCGCGCTTTTCGACGGTCCCGACGCCGAGGTACCCGATGCGGTGGTCAGCGCGTGTATCAGCGTTCTGGCCGCCTGGAATTGGGCCGAGCGACCCACCGGTGTCATGGCCCTCGAATCCACAACGCATCCTTTGTTGGTGTCGAGCCTGGCTGCCAAGTTGGCCGAGGTCGGGCGATTGACCGACCTGGGCACTCTTCGCTTGCGCCCCGACCACCCTCCGGTGTCGGCAGCAAACTCCGCCTACCGCGTGTCCGGACTGGTCGATGTTTGGGAAGTCCCGGACATGAGCATCCACCAGGGACCGATACTTCTTGTCGACGCAATCGCCGATACCGGTTGGACTTTCACGATGGCCGCGCGCGCACTTCGACAGGCTGGTGCTCACTCTGTACTTCCGTTGGCGCTCGCAAGCCCGAAATAGCGAGTTTTTGCCCGAAATAGTCGCTCCGACAACGGCAAAAGTTACATAATGTGAGCACCATCACATTCATGTCCTCACCTGGGGCGCAACGGGTTCCACACGGCCCGAAACGGACATCTGCATGACTTCGACAGCAATGATTGTTACGTTCAGATGACCGATGAAGCCTGTTGATACGAGAGCTATCCCGACCACCGCGCCGGACGCGGTGTTGTTCAGAAGCCCACAGATCGATGACGGAGTCCGGCTCTGGGAGATCGCACGTGATTCGAAGGTGCTCGACCTCAATTCGAGTTATGCATACCTGTTGTGGTGCAGGGATTTCAGCGCGACGTCCATCGTCGCGGAGGTAGACGGCCGCGTAGTCGGATTCGTTTCCGGTTATACCCGTCCCAGCGCGCAGGAAACCCTGTTCGTGTGGCAAGTTGCGGTCGACGAAGACCAGCGCGGCAAGGCAATTGCTGCCCGCATGCTGTCCGACTTGATGGATCGCACTGCCCCACTGGGTGTTACACATCTGGAGACCACGATCAGCCCCGACAACGAGGCTTCGATCGCACTCTTCACCGCGCTCGCACGTCGGCGCGAAGTACCGATAACCAGGCAGACCTTGTTCTCGCCCAACGATTTTCCCGATGGACACGAAGCCGAAGATCTTTACACGATCGGCGCCTAGCGCACTTCGCGCTCGGCATACAGCATGCCCCGGAGGAACAAAGAAGATATGAATATCAACGAAGCAAGCATTTTTGAAACCCTCGAGTCCGAGGTTCGCAGCTACTGCCGTGACTGGCCCGCAGTGTTCACCAGCGCATCCGGATCCTGAATTCGTGACGAGAACGGGCGCGACTACCTCGATTTCTTCGCCGGTGCCGGCGCCCTCAACTACGGCCACAACAACCCGGTGCTCAAGTCCGCACTGGTCGACTACATCATGAGCGACGGCATCACGCACGGTCTCGACATGTCGACAGTCGCCAAGCGTGAGTTCCTCGAGACCTTTCAGCGCAACATCCTCGAGCCGCGCGGCCTGGACTACAAGGTCCAGTTCCCCGGCCCGACCGGATCGAACACCGTCGAGGCTGCACTGAAGCTGGCCCGCAAGGTCACCGGACGTTCGGCAGTCATCAACTTCACCAACGCATTTCACGGAATGACACTTGGTGCACTCTCCGTGACCGGCAACTCGATGAAGCGCGCGGGCGCCGGTGTCCCCCTCGTGCACACGACACCGATGCCCTTCGACAACTACTTCGACGGCGTCACCGAGGACTTCCAGTGGTTCTCCCGCGTTCTCGATGATTCCGGCAGTGGAATCAACCGCCCCGCGGCAGTGATCGTCGAAACCGTGCAGGGTGAAGGTGGCGTCAATGTCGCTCGCCCCGAATGGCTTCGGGCGCTGGCAACACTGTGCTCGGATCGCGGAATCCTGTTGATCGTCGACGACGTCCAGATGGGTTGCGGCCGTACCGGCCCGTTCTTCTCCTTCGAAGAGGCCGGAATCGTTCCCGACATCGTCACGTTGTCCAAGTCGATCAGCGGCTACGGAATGCCGATGGCGCTCACGCTGTTCAAGCGTGAACTCGACGTCTGGGGACCGGGCGAGCACAACGGCACCTTCCGCGGCAACAACCCGGCGTTCGTCACCTCCAAGGTGGCACTCGACCACTACTGGTCCGACGACGCACTCACCAAGACGACGTTGAAGAAGGGCGCACGCATCAGCGAATGCTTCGCCAACCTCTCCGATCAGTTCCCCGGCGAGGTCTCGCACCGCGGGCGTGGCTTGGTTCAGGGCCTCGTCTTCGAACAGCCCGAGCGCGCCGGCAAGGTCTGCCAGTTGGCATTCGACGAGGGATTGCTCGCCGAGACCTCCGGACCCTCCGACCAGGTTGTGAAACTGCTTCCCGCACTGACGATTACCGA
>NZ_LVCT01000376.1:0-15308 GCF_001647205.1 Rhodococcus sp. EPR-134 | reverse complement strand
CGAGATCACCGACACCGACCGCGACATCACGAGTGAGGACGGCAACTGGCGCAGCAAGCGCATCGTCCTCGGCGGCGACCGCGTCGGGTTCTCGTTCCACGAGACCACCATCAAGGCGGGTTCGGTCAACGAGTTCCATTACGCCAACCACGTCGAGGCTGTCTGGCTCGTCGAGGGCACCGGCAAGCTGATCGACCTCGACAACAACAAGGAATACGATCTCGCACCGGGGTCGATGTACCTGCTCAACGGCCACGAGCGTCACCGCGTCGAGCCGGACACGCAGATGCGCATGCTGTGCGTGTTCAATCCGCCGGTCACCGGGCGCGAGGTGCACGACGAGAACGGTGTCTACCCACTGGTGGAGGTCCCCGCGTAGCGTCTAGTCATGGCGACTGACACCTCTCCACGCGTAGCGATCGGCCCCGTCCCCGATGCACTGCTCGACAGCGCGGTGCTTCGGGGCGGCGGTCTGATCAGTCCGATCGACACTGCGGACGCCCTGATCTGGGCGGGCTCACCCGAGACCTTTCCGTCGGTGTTACCGGCGTCGGTCAGGTGGGTGCAGCTTCCGTCGGCGGGAATCGAGGATTGGTTCGACTCCGGTGTGATTCCGAGGGACACAGAAATCACGTGGACCTCGGCGGCCGGTGCATTTTCGGCGTCGGTGGCCGAGCATGCACTCATGCTTCTCTTGGCCGGAGTTCGTCACTTGCCTGCACACATCGAGGCTCGAACGTGGCGTCAGTTCGAGTTCTTTCCCAAGATCGGCACCCTCCGTGGCTCGACGGTTGCGATCATCGGCGCAGGCGGTATCGGCCGCGCGCTGATTCCGATGCTGGCCGCGCAGGGGGCGGACAGCATCGCAGTCAATCGTTCCGGTAGCCCGGTCCCCGGGGCGATCTCCACGTACCCCGCATCCAGAATGGATGAAATCTATTCTCGCGCAGATCACTTCGTGATTGCTGCGCCCGCCACCCCGGCCACCCGTCACCTCGTGGGTCGTGCGCAGTTGGCGGCGATGCAACCCCATTCCTGGGTGATCAATGTCGCGCGCGGATCACTGGTCGACACCGACGCACTGGTCGAGGCCATCGAGTCGGAACAGATCGGCGGCGCCGGTCTCGACGTCACCGATCCCGAACCCCTCCCGGACGGTCACCCACTGTGGGATCTGACGAATGCGATCATCACACCCCACGATTCCAATCCGCCAGGCGTTCGCCCCGCCGCCTTCGCGGATCACGTCTCCAAGAACGTGACCCGCTTCGCGAAGGGTGAGGCGCTGGCTGCCCTCGTGGACCCAGTAGCCGGATACTGAGCACGCCGCCGAAGCTCGAATGCTCGGACCACGGTTGCCACAAATTACTGTGGCGACTGCGTCTCCGGAAAGAAAAGCGCCCGCGCCCGGCGAGCGACCTCTTCGGCAGGTACATCCTCGACCTTCGTGCATACTGCCCACCTGTGGCCGAACGGATCGAGAAACACTCCATGCCGGTCGCCCGAAAATGTATCGGCCACAGCCGTGACCAGCGTGCCTCCCTCGGCGACTGCCCGAGCGACAAACTCGTCCGTGTCCTCGGTGTAGACGACGATTGACGAATGCACCCAGCCGCCCTGTGGTGATTTGAGTCCGAAGTCCGGCATCTCCTGCGAGAGCTGCAGCATCGAATCGCCGATCCGGATCTCCGCATGCATGAGGGAGCCGTCAGGTGCGTTCATCGCATCGACTATCTCAGCTCCAAGTGCTCGTTTGTAGTAGTCGAGTGCGGCATGGCCGTCCGGCACCGCAAGGTAGGGAGTGATCGTGCGGTAACCAGCAGGGATCGGGTTCACTGTGTTCATGTGTACGAGTATTGGCGATCGCACACGTGTTCTATTGAACATTTCGGACTTCCTCCGCGCCTCCGTCTCGCACACGCGCCTATCCTGGAACGGTGCCTACCGACAACAGCCGCCTCGACGCCCTCCCCGAGCTCCTGGCCGGCCGTCGCCTGGCAGTTCTGACAGGCGCCGGCATCTCCACCGACTCCGGAATCCCGGACTACCGCGGACCTGATTCACCCCCGCGCAATCCGATGACGTTCCAGCAGTTCATCGGCGATCCGGCGTTTCGGCGGCACTACTGGGCGCGCAACCACATCGGCTGGCGATACATGGACAGCTCCCGCCCCAACCAGGGCCACCGGGCCGTCGCGGCACTGGAACGAACAGGGCGAGCCGTCGGCGTGATCACCCAGAACGTCGACCTCCTGCACACCAAGGCCGGCGCGCGAAACGTCATCGACCTCCACGGCACCTACGCGCAGGTTCGATGCCTGAGCTGCCAGCGGCTGATCTCCCGTACCACTCTCGCGGAGAGACTGGAAGAAGCCAATCCTGGATTCGCCGAAACAGTCGCTGCTGCAACAGGAGTCGAAATCGCACCCGACGCAGATGCCGTGATCGAATCCACCGCACACTTTCGCGTCGTGGATTGCGCCGTGTGCGGTGGCTTACTCAAACCGGACATCGTCTACTTCGGCGAATCCGTCCCCAAGGAACGCGTCGCCCATGCGTACAGCCTCGTCGACCAATCCGACGCACTGTTGGTAGCCGGGTCGTCGTTGACCGTGATGTCCGGCCTACGTTTCGTCCGGCATGCCGCCAAGACCGGGAAGCCGATCGCCATCGTCAATCGAGGCACGACTCGCGGCGACGAATTCGCCGACCTCAAGCTCGAAGTCGGTTGCGCTGAAGCACTTTCCGCCCTCGTCGAACACGAAAGCTACAGCGCCACCAAGTCGTCCGCGTGAACCACAGGACGCTGCATGTCGGCCGGTAGATCGGTAGTGGAGCGCCCCAGGATCTCCTCGATCTCCGCAGCGTCGAACGCAACGACACCCCGGGCGACGGGCTTCTCCCCCGGCCCCATCAGGGACACGACGTCGCCGGCGTGGAAGTCACCGGATACACCGACGATGCCAGCGGACAGAAGGCTTCGACGCTTGGACACGACCGCGCGGACGGCGCCTTCGTCGAGGTGGAGGTCACCCGATGTGTCAGCGGCGTGACGAACCCAGAATCGGCGGGCCGACAATCGCGTCGGCCGCGGCGCAAATGCCGTTCCGACATCGGCACCACTGAGTGCCTGCGCAGCGTCCGATGCTGCCGCGAGCAGAACCGGCACGCCGGAATCAGCGGCCAGGCGTGCTGCTGAGAGCTTCGACGCCATGCCTCCGGTACCGAGGGCGCCACCCGAACCGGCAACCACACCGTCGAGATCCTCGGGACTGTTGACCTCGGGAATCAGTGTGGCATCGCCCTTTCGGGGATCCCCGTCGTACAGTCCGTCCACATCCGACAACAGGATCAACGCGTCGGCGCCGACCAGATGAGCAACCAGTGCAGCCAGCCGATCGTTGTCACCGAATCGAAGTTCGGTGGTGGCAACGGTGTCGTTCTCGTTCACGATCGCCACCGCGTGCAATGCCCGTAGACGATCGAGTGTCCGTTGGGCGTTGCGGTGCTGCGTCCGTCGAGCGATGTCGTCAGCCGTGAGTAGAACCTGCCCGACGGTACGCCCGTAACGGGCGAACGACGTACCCCAGGCGTGAGCCAGAGCCAACTGACCGACGCTGGCCGCAGCCTGCTTGGTCGCGAGATCCCGCGGTCGCTTGGTCAGTCCCAGCGGCGCCAGTCCGGCGCCGACGGCACCGGACGAGACAACGACGACATCGGAACCCGCACGCATGCGAGCCTCGATGGCATCGGCCAACAGATCGAGTCGGTGAGTATCGAGTCCCGCCACCAGACTGGTGAGCGCAGACGACCCGATCTTCACGACGATACTGTGAGCCGACGCTATCGACTCCCTGGTGGACCCGAGCACAGTCCCGTTCCCTCTCTTCGGTTTTCGTCCTGAAATCGCGTGGGTCAGGCGTCTTCGTCGAGCAAGCCGCGGCGGACACGACGCGCGTGCTTGCGCTCGTCGGCGCCGATGCGCTCCACCTGATCGAGACGCGGGTCGGTTCCACGGCCCGTGCGGGTCAGATCGATACCGGCCGGCGTCATCGGCTCCCACTCGAAGCTGACGTCACCGATGGTGACGGAAGCTCCTGGCTGAGCGCCCTTCTTGACCAATGCGTCCTCGACGCCCAATCGAGCAAGACGGTCGGCGAGGTAACCAACGGCCTCGTCGTTGTCGAAGGCGGTCTGACGAATCCACCGCTCCGGGCGGGTGCCTCGGACGACGAACCCACCGGGAATATCGGGATCCTTCTCGATGGTGAAGCTGGAATCCTTGACCTTGACCGGGCGAATGACCTGGCGCTTCGGCTCGGGCTTCGGATGAGCTTCGCGGTAGTCGCGGACCATCTTCGCCAGCGCGAATGTCAACGGTCGCAATCCTTCTCGGCTCACCGCCGAGATGGTAAAGACCGGCCATCCGCGAGCTTCGATCTCAGGCGTGACCATTTCGGCCAATTCGGCGGCCTCGGGAACGTCGGTCTTGTTGAGGATGACGACGCGCGGGCGCTTGTCGAGGTCACCGAGTCCCGAGTCGCCGGAGAGCGCGGGCGTGTACGCGGCCAGCTCTGCTTCCAGGGCGTCGATGTCGGATATCGGGTCACGTCCCGGATCGAGGGTGGCGCAGTCGATCACGTGCGCCAATACGGCGCAGCGTTCGATGTGGCGCAGGAAGTCCAGGCCCAAACCGCGGCCTTCGCTTGCACCGGGGATCAGCCCGGGCACGTCGGCGACGGTGAAGGTGGTGTCACCGCTCGAGACGACGCCGAGGTTGGGGACCAGAGTGGTGAAGGGGTAGTCGGCGATCTTCGGCTTGGCCGCAGAGAGAACGGACACCAGCGAAGACTTACCGGCGGAGGGGAATCCGAGCAGACCGACGTCGGCTACCGACTTGAGTTCGAGAACCAGGTCACGCTCGACACCGTCCTCACCGAGGAGTGCGAAACCGGGCGCTTTGCGGGCTTTCGAGGCGAGTGCTGCGTTGCCGAGTCCGCCGCGACCGCCCTGAGCGGCGTCGAAGCGTGAACCGACTCCCACGAGGTCGGCAAGCACGTTGCCGTCGGTATCGAGAACCACAGTTCCATCCGGAACCTTGAGGATGAGGTCTTCACCGTTTGCACCCTCGCGGTTACTGCCGGCGCCCTGCTTGCCGTTGGTCGCCTTCGCGTTGGGATGGAAGTGAAAGTCGAGGAGGGTGTGGATGTTCTCGTCGACCACGAGGATGACGTCGCCACCGCGACCTCCGTTGGCACCGTCCGGACCGCCGAGCGGTTTGAACTTCTCGCGGTGTACGGAGGCGCAACCATTGCCGCCTTTTCCAGCGCTGACGTGCAGCACAACACGGTCAATGAATCGGGACATGACTGCCGGATCCTTCCTCAGTCAATTGCGGGTCTCACGCGATGAGCTGAACTTCTGGTGAGCAGGGTTGCTCGGGGCAAAACGGGTACTGCTTAAACAAACGATAGGGGCGGACCGGGTTATTTCAACCCTGGTCCGCCCCTATCGGGAGCTTGGAACGCGTCACTCTCTTACCGAAAGCAGAACCGGCTTACCGAAGTAGAACCGATGACGCACAACTAGCGAGAAAGACTAGACCTCAGCCGCAACGACGGCCGGAACGATGTTCACGGTCTTGCGTCCACGCTTCTGGCCGAACTCGACTGCGCCGGCAGCGAGAGCGAACAGGGTGTCGTCGCCGCCACGGCCGACGTTGACGCCGGGGTGGAAGTGCGTGCCGCGCTGGCGAACCAGGATTTCGCCTGCGCTGACCGACTGGCCGCCGAAGCGCTTCACGCCGAGGCGCTGGGCGTTTGAATCGCGACCGTTACGGGAGCTGGATGCACCCTTCTTATGTGCCATGCTATTGACCCTCCTCGGGTGAAATTAGCTAGAAAGAACTGGTTACTTGATGCCCGTGACCTTGAGCACCGTGATCGGCTGCCTGTGGCCCTGACGCTTGTGGTAACCGGTCTTGTTCTTGAACTTGTGGATGCGGATCTTCGGGCCCTTGGTGTGCTCGACGATCTCACTGGTGACTGCGACCTTGGCCAGCTTGGCCGCGTCGGTGGTCAGGTCGGATCCGTCGACCACGAGAACGGGAGCAAGCGAGACAGCAGTGCCGGGCTCACCCTCGATCTTCTCGACCTTGACGAGGTCACCAACAGCGACCTTGTACTGCTTTCCGCCGGTCTTGACGATCGCGTACGTTGCCATCGGAGGGCTACCCCTTGCTTCTTCGAACTTGCTCGCGCTGCTGCCTGAGGCTTCAAATGCATCGCGACTGGTCTGGTTTATGTCACCTCGGCTCGGCACTGACGTACCGGGACATTCACGCGCACTCTAGGCACACGGAATCTCTACCGCCGGGTGGCGACCCTCCAAGGTTACGGGAAAGCAACCGTCAGGGTCAAACCGCCCCGCCGAGGGGTGGTGCTTACTACTCTGTACTGCTTCTACCAGCTGAAACTTCGGATAACGGTTGGATGTCCTCGCTCATCGCGAAGTCATCCAACCGACCGAAATCCAGTAGTTCTTACTCTCCGTCTACCGGAGGCCCTGCGGGACGTGCTGCTGCACGCCTGCGACGGGGTCGCTTGACGACGACAACTTCTTCCTCAGCCGGAGCTTCGGTGGCCGGAGCCGGAACATTTTCCACGACCGCTTCTGTCACGGGTTCCGGAGTCGGAATCACGAAGACCGTGCCCACCTCGGGAGCTGCCTCGGCAACCGGTGCCGACGCTGCCCGCGACGCCCGGCGACTACGCCGACGACCTCGCGGAGCTGCTTCGGTCGAAGGTGCTGCCGACTCGTTGTCCACTGCGGATACTTCTTCCGCAGCAGAGTCCACAACAGAAACGTCATGGCGCTCAGAAGCAGCAGGAGTATCGATCGGCCGATCCTGTTGCCGATCGGCACTTTTGGATGCATCGTCCCCCGAAGACGTACCGGCGGAATCAGACTCGATCGAGTCGGCCGCGACGGTCTCGTCGTCGTCGTGGTGATGCGAGGCCATCGCCAATGCCACCGGATGAGCCCGCTTGACGGTCGCGTCGACAGCCGGAACCTCCGGCGCCGGAGCTTCCTGTCCGTTGGACTCGGTCGAAGCCGACTTGTCTCCGCGGCCACGCTTGTTCTTGCGCGAGGTACCGGAATCACTGCGCTGCGAGCCCGAACGCGATCCTCCGTCGTCCGAGGACTTCACCTCGACGGGCTCGGAATGGACGATGATGCCGCGGCCGTGGCAGTGCTCACAGGTGGTCGAGAAGGCCTCGACCAATCCGGTGCCCAACTTCTTGCGCGTCATCTGCACGAGCCCGAGTGACGTGACCTCCGACACCTGATGGCGCGTGCGATCGCGACCCAGGCATTCGGTGAGCCGACGCAGGACCAGGTCCCGGTTCGATTCGAGAACCATGTCGATGAAGTCGACGACGATCATTCCACCGATGTCCCGCAGGCGCATCTGGCGAACGATCTCCTCGGCCGCTTCGAGGTTGTTACGGGTGACGGTCTCTTCGAGGTTTCCGCCGGCTCCGGTGAACTTTCCGGTGTTGACGTCGACGACGGTCATGGCCTCAGTGCGGTCGATCACCAGGGTGCCGCCGGACGGCAGCCACACCTTGCGATCGAGTGCCTTGGCCAACTGCTCGTCGGTACGGCGAGCCGCGAAGACGTCGATACCGTTGTTCGGCGTGTACTTCTCGAGCCGCGGAAGCAGGTCGGGCGCAACGGAGTTGATGTAGTTCTCGACCGTCGTGTGCGCCTTCTCGCCCTCGATGACCAGCTTGGAGAAGTCCTCGTTGAACAGATCACGAATGACCTTGACCAGCATGTCAGGCTCTTCGTACAGCGCCTGCGGGTTGCCGGACTTACCGGTGTCCGCAGCCGCAGCCTGCTCCTCGATGCCGGCCCACTGAGCCTGCAGACGAGTCACGTCGCGCGCCAACTCTTCTTCGCTGACGCCCTCGGACGCCGTGCGAATGATCACGCCGGCGTCGGCGGGAACGATGTCGCGCAAGATTTCCTTGAGACGCTTGCGCTCGGTGTCCGGAAGCTTGCGGCTGATACCCGTGGACGTACCACCGGGCACGTAGACGAGGAAACGACCGGCAAGCGAAATCTGTGTGGTCAGTCGAGCACCCTTGTGACCGACCGGATCCTTGCTGACCTGAACGAGCACCTGATCGCCCGGCTTGAGGGCCTGCTCGATCTTGCGCGAGTTGCCACCGAGACCGGCAGCCTCCCAGTTGACCTCACCGGCGTAGAGAACACCGTTGCGGCCACGTCCGATGTCGATGAACGCAGCTTCCATGCTGGGGAGCACGTTCTGGACACGTCCGAGGTACACGTTGCCGACCATCGACGCGGACGCCGAGTTGGTGACGAAGTGCTCGACCAGCACTCCGTCTTCGAGGACTGCTACCTGTGTAGTCGCATGCGGCTGACCGCTGTCTGCCCGATCGCGCACGACCATGACGCGATCGACGGCCTCACGACGCGCGAGGAACTCCGACTCGGTCAGGATCGGTGGGCGACGTCGGCCGGCGTCACGACCGTCGCGGCGACGCTGACGCTTCGCTTCCAGACGTGTCGAACCACTGATGCCCTGGACCTCGTCCTTGACGCGGGTTTTGTTGCGAGGTTCGCGCTCGTGAACGACGGTGTTCGGCGGATCGTCCTCGGACGTCGCAGTCGCGTCGGTGGCGCCGTCGGTGCCGGTCTTGCGACGACGACGACGGCGGCGACGGCGGCTCGATCCGTCGGCATCGAGATCGGAATCGTCGGCATTCTCGGAATCCGCATCAGCGGTGGACTCGGACTTCTCACCGGATTCTTCGCCGGCAGCGTCGTCGGTTTGCTTCTCGACTGCCGCAGGGGCAGATTCCTGCTCCGATTCGGTAGCGGTGTCCGACTCTTCGTCCGAACCCTGCTCGCCACCCTGTTCACCGCGACCACGTCCACGTCCACGGCGTCCACGACGACGGCGACGCGGCTGATCGTCGTCCTCGTCCTCGGACTCGGCGCTCTCGCCCTCGGTTTGCGGTGCGGTCACAGCCGGCTCTTCGACGGCAGGAACTGCAACCGGCGCTGCCTCGGGAACGACGGTCTCGGCTTCCGCGGTTGTCTGCTTCTCTTCGACGACCGCCGGTGCAGCAGGCTCGCGGCGTGCGCGACGGCGACGCGGAGCTACCTCGGCGGCTTCGAGATCCGGCTGCAGGAACAGAGGGACCTGCGGCGCGGCAGGTGCCACCTCGGGCTGATGTGTCTGCGGTGCCTCGAAGGAAGTGAACAGATCGGACTGCTCGGCTTCCTTGCTCTGCAGCGCAGCTGCGGCGTCGAGTCCAGCGCTGATCTCGGCGACAGCCGGATCCACTGTTTCTTCTGCTGCAGGTTCTTCGACGACGACCTTTTTGCGAGTGCGACGAGCCCTGACAGGCTTCTCGGCCGGAGCCTCTGCAACAGGAGCAGCCTCCACGGGAGCTTCTGCAACCGGCGCCTCGACAACCGGGTCGATGAGGGTGTCGAGCTCGGCGACGACGGGCTCGATGGCCTCGGCCGCGGAAGTCAACGAGGCATGAATCCGCTGAGCGACGTCACGGTGGAGACTCGACTGCGCGCTGCGCAATTCGGTACCGAGCGCTGCGGCTTCGGCAAGGACCTGCTTGCTGGTGACGCCGAGCAACTTCGCCAGCGCGTGTACGCGCATCTTGTCGGGAAATTCCGGGGTGGTGCTGGAATCTGATTCGGTTGGGGATTGATCGGCCACGTAAGTCTCCTCAGCCCCCGGGCGCGTCCAACCCAGAAGTCGAGTTGTCACGCGGCCACGCGGGAGCGTGCTGTGTGTACTCGCACTCAGAAGTGAGTACGAGATTGTAAGGTCTCGCTCCGCATGGTCCGCAATGCCCGTTATTCACTGCGAGCACATGAAGTGCCTGGCTGGATGGCCGTTGTCCTGTGCGCGAGCGCCTGATCATCCAGCGTGCAGAGGTCCAGGGATTTCCTGTTGACCTGGAGCAGCGATGAAAGGGCATCGAACCTAGGTGTCATCCGGTTGAACGTGCGTAAAACAAATTGCGGTTCAACTGAAAGCAGTATCCCACACCAACGCGCCTGCAACTGCAAAGGGCGCACCGATGTGGGATACGTGCCGAGAATTCGCTGTGGAGATGTGGGCCGAAGGCCCGTTCATGTGGGCCAGAGGCCCGATCGGAGATTCAGATGGACGACAGCGCGGGGAACCACAGAGCGATTTCACGCTCTGCCGACTCCACGGAGTCGCTGCCGTGAACGAGGTTCTGCTGCGCTTCGAGTCCGAAGTCGCCGCGGATCGTACCCGGAAGAGCCTTGTCGACCGGGTCGGTTCCGCCGGCCAACTGACGGAAAGCAGCGATGGCTCGGGGGCCTTCGAGCACTGCGGCCACCAGCGGACCGGAGGTGATGAACTCCAACAAGCTCGGGTAGAACGGACGCTCGGCGTGTTCTGCGTAATGGCTACCAGCCACCTCTTCGGAAGCTACGCGGAGGTCGAGTGCTGCAATTGTCAGGCCTTTGCGCTCGATACGGCTGAGGATTTCTCCTACGTATCCACGGGCAACGGCGTCGGGCTTGATCAGTACGAGGGTGCGCTCAGTCACAGCGGACAGCCTAAATGGTCAGTCCCGCTGACCGGGAAGCAGGCCCTTGTCCATCCGGCGCTTGATGTCTCTCTGCAGGTAGACGAGGTATCCCCAGACGATCCCGAAGGTGATCGCCACACCGGCGATCGACGGGTGGACGAAGAAACCGAACAGAAGAATCACCTGCAGCGCGACGTTGAACCCCATCGCCCACGGCTTGCCCTGGATGCCCGCACCCAGAATCATCAGTACCGCCAACCCGATGATGAATCCCGCGGAGGCCGCGGTGAGGCCTCCGCCGACGACCGCGACAACCGGCAAAGCCAGCAGCACGACGATCGCCTCGAGGATCAGGGTTCCGGCCATCACTCCGCGGAAGCTTTTCCACGGGTCCTTGGTCGGCGGCCCGAACTCGCCGGCAGTGTCTCCGGGCTCGTGGTCTCCGGACTCGGGATTGGCATCTGACGGGGTACTCACGCGGGGTCCTTTCCGAACAGCGTGCGGGCGGCGCCTGCGGTCACGACGGATCCCGTCACCACCACACCCGCCCCTGATACGGCCTCACCGGGTTCGGCGACCTGCTCGGCGATTTCGATCGCGACTTCCAAGGCGTCGGCAAGCACCGGCGCAACGACGACGCGCTCGTCGCCGAACTTCGCGACGGCGATGTTCGCCAGTTCTTCCACGTCCATCGCCCGGGGTGACCCGTTGTGGGTGACGACGATCTCGTCGAAGACGGATTCGAATGCAGTCAAGATGGCGTCGACGTCCTTGTCCGCCATGACGCTGACCACTCCCACGAGCTTGCGGAAGTCGAACTCGGCGGCCAGTGCGGCCGCGAGAGCGCGAGCACCGTCTGGATTGTGGGCGGCGTCGAGAAAGACCGTCGGCGCACTCCGAACACGTTCGAGGCGACCGGGATTGACGACCGAGGCGAACCCGTTGCGGATTGCATCCTGATCCAGTTGTCGATCCGGACCGGCACCGAAGAACGCTTCTACGGCAGCGAGCGCGAGCGCGGCGTTGCGCGCCTGATGCTCACCGTGAAGGGGGAGGAAGATGTCGGTGTACACACCGCTCAAGCCTTGAAGTTCGAGCTGCTGTCCGCCCACCGCGATCTGGCGAGCAAGCACCTTGAACTCCGAGCCTTCACGAGCGACCGCGGCCTCCACCTCGACAGCACGCCGCAGCAATACCTCCATGACTTCGGGAGTCTGCTCGGCGATGATCGCGACGGTGTCCACCGGAACCAGGTCCTCGCGGCCCTTCTTGATGATCCCGGCCTTCTCCTCCGCGATCCCGGCCAGGTCGGTGCCCAGGTACTCGGCGTGATCGAGGCTGATCGGGGTGATCACCGCAACCTGCCCGTCGATCACGTTGGTGGCGTCCCAGCGTCCGCCGAGGCCGACCTCGACCACGGCGACGTCGACCGGCGCCTCCGCGAAGGCCGCATAGGCCATGGCGGTGAGCACTTCGAACTTGCTCATCGCCGGTCCCCCGGCTTCCTCCGACTGTGCGTCGATCATCTGCACGTACGGCTCGATCTCGCGGAACGTGTCCACGTAGAGCCGCGGCGAGATCGGATGACCGTCGATGCTGATCCGCTCGGTCGCGATCTGCAGATGAGGGCTGGTGGTTCGCCCGGTGCGACGATGCAGAGCCGTCATCAACGAATCGATCATGCGCGTCACCGACGTCTTACCGTTGGTTCCCGTGACGTGCACCGACGGATAGTTGTGCTGAGGCGAGCCCAGGACATCCATGAGCGCCTCGATACGAGTCAGTGACGGCTCGATCTTGGTCTCGGGCCAACGCTTGTCGAGTTCTGCTTCCACCAGCGCCAGTTCGGCGATGTCGACCGGAGTCGGAACCGAACTCTGAGCGTCGAATTGGGACGGTTCGTACGAACTCACTTGTCGGCCAACTCCTTCAGACGTCCCGTGATGCGCTCGATCTCTTCGACGGCGATCTGGCGACGTGTCTTGATCTTGTCGACGACGGCGTCGGGCGCCTTCGCCAGGAAGGCCTCGTTCGCCAGCTTGTTGTCAGCGGTGACGAGCTCCTTCTGCGCTGCCGCGAGGTCCTTTTCGAGCCGCTTCTTCTCCGCGCCGAGGTCGATGGTGCCCGAGGTGTCGATGTCGACAGTGACGGTGCCCTGGCTCAGGCGCACCTCGACGGAGATCGACGCGGTGAATCCCTCTTCGGGTTCGGTCAGCTTGGCCAGCGCCGCCACGTAGGCGAACTGGCCGTCCATGCCGGCCTCCGAGAGCCCGGACGCACGAGCCGGGACCTTCTGGGAAGGCTTGAGTCCCTGATCGTTTCGGAATCGTCGCACCTCGGTGATCAGCTTCTGCGTGTCTTCGATCCTGGTTGCGGCCTGGGCGTCGACTGCCTCACCGGACAACGTGGGCCATTCGGCGACGACGACGGACTCGCCGCCGGTGAGCACCTTCCACAGGGTTTCGGTCACGAACGGAATGACCGGGTGCAGGAGGCGGAGCAGTGCATCGAGAACGTTGCCGAGCACGGCGCGGGTGTTCGCGGCGACGGCCTCGTCGGCGGCGAACTGCACCTTGGCGAGTTCGAGGTACCAGTCACAGACCTCGTCCCACGCGAAGTGGAACAGGCCTTCGCACGCCTTGCTGAACTCGTAGCGATCGAATGCGGCGTCCGCCTCGGCCTGGACCGTGTCGAGACGGTCGAGGATCCAACGATCGGCGTCGGTCAGTTCGCTTCGAGCGGGCAGCGGCGCGGGAGCAGCGCCGTTCATCAGAGCGAACTTGGTCGCGTTGAACAACTTGGTCGCGAAGTTGCGCGAGGACTGCGCCGAATCCTCACCGACGGACAGGTCGCTGCCCGGGTTGGCGCCGCGTGCAAGTGTGAATCGCAGGGCGTCGGCGCCGAAACGATCGACCCAGTCGAGTGGGTCGATACCGTTGCCGCGAGACTTCGACATCTTCTTGCCGTACTGATCGCGGACCAGTCCGTGCAGGAACACGTCCTTGAACGGCATCTGCGCGCCGGACTTACCCGGACCGGCGGTGATCGACTCGTCCTCGGACACGTAGGTGCCGAACATCATCATGCGGGCGACCCAGAAGAAGAGGATGTCGTAGCCGGTGACGAGAACGCTGGTGGGATAGAACTTTTCGAGTTCGGGCGTATTGTCCGGCCAGCCCATCGTCGAGAAGGGCCACAGTCCGGAGGAGAACCAGGTATCGAGGACGTCGGGATCCTGGACCCAGCCTTCCGGCGCCGTTTCGTCAGGACCGAAGCACGCAACTTCACCCTCGGGGCCGTACCAGACCGGAATGCGGTGACCCCACCAGAGCTGACGGGAAATGCACCAGTCATGCATGTTGTCGACCCAGTCGAACCAGCGTGGCTCCTGGCTCGCCGGGTGAATGACGGTGTCCCCGTTGCGAACCGCGTCACCCGCAGCCTTGGCGAGCGTCTCGACCTTGACCCACCACTGCAACGAGAGACGAGGCTCGATGGCCTCGCCACTGCGCTCGGAGTGCCCGACGCTGTGCAGGTACGGGCGCTTCTCGGCGACGACGCGTCCCTGCTCGGCGAGAGCTTCGCGAACCTTGACGCGAGCCTCGAAGCGGTCCATTCCGTCGAATTCGGTTCCGGTGTCGGCAATCTTGCCGGTCTTGTCCATGATGGTGGGCATCGGCAGGTTGTGCCGCAGGCCCATCTCGAAGTCGTTGGGATCGTGAGCCGGCGTGATCTTCACAGCGCCGGTTCCGAACTCGGGGTCGACGTAGTCGTCGGCGATGATCGGGATCTGACGCCCGGTGAACGGATGATCGAGAGTGGTGCCGATGAGGTGCTTGTAGCGCTCGTCCTCGGGATGGACCGCTACTGCGGTGTCACCGAGCATTGTCTCGACGCGAGTGGTCGCGACGATGACGTGCGGCTCGTTGTCGTCGAGCGAGCCGTAGCGCAGGGAAACCAGCTCACCCTCGACGTCCTCGAACTTCACCTCGATGTCGGAGATCGCGGTCTGCAGCACCGGCGACCAGTTCACGAGACGCTCGGCGCGGTAGATCAAGCCCTCGTCGAACATGCGTTTGAAGACTGTCTGGACTGCGCGGGAGAGGCCCTCGTCCATCGTGAAACGATCACGACTCCAGTCGACGCCGTCACCGATGCGCCGCATCTGGCCACCGATGGTTCCACCGGATTCGCGCTTCCAGTCCCAGACCTTGTCGATGAACAGCTCGCGGCCGAAATCTTCCTTGGTCTTTCCGTCGGCAGCGAGTTGCTTCTCGACGACGGACTGCGTGGCGATACCGGCGTGGTCCATGCCTGGCAGCCACAGCACCTCGTAGCCCTGCATCCGCTTGCGACGGCTGAGCACGTCCATGAGGGTGTGATCCAGGGCATGGCCCATGTGCAGGCTGCCGGTGACGTTCGGGGGCGGCAGCACGATGGAGTAGCCGGGCTTGTCGCTGGTCGCGTCGGCCTGGAAGTACCCGGCGTCTACCCAGCCTTGATACAGATCGGCCTCTACCGCGCTGGGGTCCCAGCTCTTGGGTAGGGCGTCGGCGGGGGTCTGGGGGTTCTCTGGAGCTGCACTGGTCACCACTTGATCCTAATGACTCCCCCGTCGTGAACGAATTCGCCCGTCGGCCGCCGCAGCGCACACGAACGACTGCCCCGCAGTCCGGGGTCAGC
>NZ_LVCT01000375.1:0-6661 GCF_001647205.1 Rhodococcus sp. EPR-134 | reverse complement strand
CTGGAGTTCTCGCCGTCCCGGCGTTCGAACCTTGGCGGCGGCCGCGACGATCGGAGCGGCGGTTGCCCTCGTGCTTCCGGCGACTGCGTCTGCTGCCCCCGGCATCGAAGAAAGTGTGCAAGGAAGCATCGACAGTGGCAGCGCCACGATCAACGGAAGCGTCGGCGATATCGGGAACGACATCGCAAACGGCATCGCCAGCGGCAGCGTGGGTGACATCGTCGGCGGGATCGCCACTGGGAACCTCAACGACGTCCTCGGCGGCCTGAACGCCGGCTCGACCAGCGCGATGGACATCGTCAACGGCCTGGCCAGTGGCAACGTCAGGGACATTCTCAGTGGCCTGGCCAGCGGCAGCGGCGGCGGCGGATCATTTGCGCCCACGCAGCGCTGCGACGCCTCGACCGTCTCGGGCGGCGCAGGAATCACCAGCACCAAGCACGAACTCGGCCGCGGTGGCCCGACCTCGTTCGTGCTCGGCTACGAGACCGAAAACGTCCCGGACCTGATCGAGGTGTACTACGAAGGTCGGTTGATCCACAGCACCGGATACATCGGCGACAACATCAACGAGGGAACTGGTTCAGCTGTCGTCAACGTGCCCGCCGGTGGGGCGTCGTCCGTTCTGGTTCGCGTCACGGGCCCTGACCACACCGAGTGGTCGTACACCGTTCGTTGCCCCGGCGCCTGATTCCGGTCCGGATCCACGCGAAGACGCTCGTGCCTCGTTCGGTGTTTCATCCGAACGAGGCACGCGCGGGTTCAGCCCAGAATCTCCGGTAGCGCGACATCTTCGCCGAGAACGTGCTCGGAGAGGAACGCGGTGACCACCTCGTACCAGATCTTGGTGTGCTGCGGCTTGAGCACCCAATGATTCTCGTCGGGGAAGTAGAGGAAGCGATGGTCCGTTTTCCCGTCGTCGTCGGCGGGCAGACCTGACTCGGCAAGCAGTTCGTACCAGAGTCGCAAGCCCTCACCGATCGGAACCCGGTAGTCCTTGTCGCCATGGATGACCAGCATCGGAGTCGTGATGTCCGCGACGTACAGATGCGGCGAATTCTCGACGGCCATCTCAGGCGACATCTCGCGCTGCCAGTACCAGGCAGCGTCCGTCGTCGGGCCGAATTGATCGAGTGCCCACAGACTCGCGTGGGTGACGATGGCGTCGAAACGGTTGGTATGTCCGGCAATCCAGTTGGCCATGTAACCACCGAACGAACCACCCATCGCGCCTGTTCGCTTGGGGTCGATCTCGGGCTGGGCGACAGCAGCATCGGTGATCGCCATCAGATCGGTGAAGGGCGCCTTGCCCCACTGACCCCACCCCCGCTGGACGAAGTCCTGGCCGTATCCGGTCGAGAGCGCGGGATCTGGTAGCAGTACTGCATAGCCCTTGGCGACGAGCAGCCACGGATTCCACCGCCAGGACCAGGTGTTCCACGAACCGAGTGGGCCGCCGTGGACCCAGAGAAGCAATGGCACCGGTGCATGCGGCGCGGCGCCCGTCGGCAGCGCCAACCAGCTACGCACCGTCGAACCGTCCTCGGCACGCGCGGTGATCTCGGTCAGTGTTCCCGGCAGCTCCGGCAAAGTGTCGGGCCCACGAAGTGCGGTGATCTCACCTGATCGCAGATCGACCCGCACCACGTGCGGGGGCGCTTCGTACGAGGCTCGCAACGCGTAGATCGACTCACCGTCCGGCGCCACTCGAACGTCGGTGTACGCCGCGTCGTCAGCTGTCAGGCGCACTGGTTGGCCCCACAGGTCGATGGTGAAGATCGGACCGCGGCCGCCGTCGTCAGCGGTGACGACCAGCCCGGATCCGTCGGGTAGCCAGGCAAGTGAGGTAGGCCAGCGATCCCAGCCGTCGGCGACGCCGGTCACGGCACCGGATCCGAAGTCGTAGAGCTGCAGAGTCATTCGTGGTGCGGACTCCGGTGTGGTGAGTGTCTCCCGGATGAACGCGAGCTTGGTTCCGTCCGGCGAGAGCACCGGGTTGTAGACGTCCGCGTCGGCCTCGTCGACAAGCGTGACTCGGTCACCGGTCACCGTGTCGATCCGAACCAACGTCGATCGGCGGGCGGCACTCGCATCGCCGACAGTCCACGTGGTCACGACGAAGAGACCGTCGTCGGAAATCGTGGTCGACGTCTCCCGCAGCGCTGTGCCTGCCGTCGGTGTGATGTCCCGCAACTCGACGGATTCCTTCGAATCCGTCTCGGCCACAACCAGATGCGGATGATCGGGGCCCAGGTCGTGGTCCCAGTGGCGCACCGGATAACCGGTGTGCAGCATCGCCGTGACTTTCTTGTCCTTGCGCGCCGATCGCACCTGATCGTCCTGGTCGAGGCTGATCGCCGAAGCCATGACCGACGTCTGGGCCACGAACGTCGGCGCCGCCTTCGCCGCTGATACCGACGAGACACCACCGGGACGCGAGATCAGCAGCTGAGCTTCTCCGCCCGCCGCTGGTAGGCGCCAGAGTGCTGGTTGCGGATCACTCTCGCCCGGCACGGCTCGCGTGGCAGTGAAGAGCACGTCGCCGTCGAACGCGAAGGCAGCACCGGACTCGCTGGTCGAACCCCAGGTCAACCGACGCGCAGGACGCCGGCCTTCCGGGTCGATCTCCCACAACGAGGACACGTATTCGGCGCTCTTGTCGTCGAGAACGGCGCGCGCGCAGATCAGCAGCGAGCCGTCAGGTGACAACACCAGGCCGGACAACCTGGCCAGAGCGATGTAGTCGTCGAGTTCGTCGAACGGTGTGCCTGCGTGGAGCTCGGGAATCTGGGTCACCACTAGTTCGTATCACGCGCCCCGCGGTTGACGCATCATTGCGTAGATCGTCGGCCCGCCGCCTGGCATGACGATGTCACGGGTCACTTCGAAACCGAAGCGGTTGTAGTACGGGATGTTCGATTCCTTGCTGCTCTCGAGGTAAGCGTCGACATGTTCACGGTCACAACGCTCCAACCGAGAGTTCAGGAGCGCTTTGCCGTATCCCCCACCGCGCGCCGCGCTGCCGGTCCCGACGGTCGCGAGATACCAGTGCGGCGAATTCGGGTGTGCTCCTTCGAGAACGGAGCTGACCTCGGCCGCGTGTCGTAGCCCCCTGCCGAAGACACGCACCATTGCGGGCAGGCTCACGAGCCCGGAAATCCACGACTGCTTCCACCGCCCCGGCGGATCCCACAGAGTTGCCCCGCCGATCAGGCCGTTGTCGTCGGTGGCCACCTCGACGCCGCCCCCGGCGAGGTGGTGGTAACGAGCTTCTGCGGCAAACAGTTTCGTCAGGCGATCAGCCCTGGTGGCCTCGTCCGGCAACATCCACGCCATCAAGGGATCATCTTCGAACGCCTCGGCCAACACTGCCGACAGTGCCGGAATATCGGATCGGACAGCCGGCCGTACGTGTACACCCATGAGGCGAGAGTACCGCCGACTGTCCGAATCACTGGACTTTGAACAGCGCTGTCCTTGAACCGATCAGACGAGCAAGCCCGCAATCCGCGGCGGAATCTGTTCGAGCGCGTACGGCAAGCTCAGTACGGTGCTCCACGTCATGGCTTCGGCAGCAGCGTCTTCCAGAATGATCGCGCGGCCGTCCTTCACGACGTCGAGTTCCTGGTAGATCGGGGTCTTGTCCAGCTCCGCGCGAAGCTTGTCGCCGTAGCCGCCACCCGCGTACCAGACGAGTACGTCGACGTCCGCGAGCGAGAGTTGCTCGGTGCTGATCTCGGCGAAGTTACCCGTGATCTGATCGGTGACAGGCGGATTCACGAATCCGAGTTCGGTGAAGAACCGCACCTTCGGGTCTTCCGGTCCGTAGACCCCGAACTGCCCCGGCCCCTTCAACGCGCCGACCAGAACGGTCTTGCCGGCAAACGCCGGATTGGCCGTCTTCACGTCGGCGAACTTCTGGTCGACGCCGGCGATCAGCTCGGTGGCCTTACCCTGCTGCCCCAACGCTTCGCCGATGATGGTCGTCTGGTTCTGCCAGGGGATTCCGTAATCCGCGAACTCCTTGGGCTGCGCCACCGTCGGCGCAATGGCACTGAGTTTGTCGTATTGCGCCTGAGTGAGCCCGGAGTAGGTGCCGACAATGAGGTCGGGTGTCGTGGCAGCGACCTTCTCCATCTGAATGGTGGTGCCCGCAGTTCCGATGATCTCGGGAGTCGCCCCGTTCAGCAGCGGCTGCGCCCAGGGCCACACTCCGTAGGGGTAATCGCCGTACCAGTCGAAGGTTCCGACCAAGGTCCCACCGAGCGCCAGGATCGCATCTTGATCGTTGTATCCGACACTGACGATCCGCTGCGGATCCTTGGGCAACTCCGTAGCCCCGAACTTGTGGGTGATCGATTCCGCAGAGTCACCGCTGGGAGGTGTGTCCTCGTCGTTCGAACTGGAGCAGGCTGCGGCGAATGCCAGCAACGCTCCCGACGTGCCGATCAGAAATCCGCGCCGGGTCAGCCGACCTGCGTCCGTTCGATCCATGTTCCTACCCCTTAAAGTCTGCTGGTTCGGTAGGTAAGGCTAGCCGATGAAAGCTTCATTCCGGCTAGTTCGACCGGCCCATTCGATGGCAGTACCGCGCCGTTCGGGCCACTATGGAGACATGACGCGCCAGGGCCCCTCGAAGGACATCGACGAATCGGATCTCGAAGTCACGCACCCCAAGGACTACGCCGCCGGAGTTCCGGCCGTTCTGGTGTCGCTGCAACGAGGAATCGAGCAGATGGGAGCCTTGCGGACCGCCCGAACGCTCACCAGACTCAACCAGCGACACGGCTTCGACTGCCCGGGGTGTGCGTGGCCGGAGACTCCCGGACATCGCAAGCCCGCCGAATTCTGCGAGAACGGAGCGAAGGCTGTTGCCGAGGAAGCAACGCTTCGCACCGTCACACCCGAATTCTTCGCGGAGCACTCGATCGCCGATCTCGAAGGCAAGACCGACTACTGGCTCGGACAGCAGGGGCGACTGACGCACCCGATGGTCCTGACGCCGGGAGCAACCCATTACCGGCCGATCGACTGGGACGGCGCGTACGCACTGATCGCCGAACATCTGAACGGCCTCGCATCGCCGGACGAAGCGGTGTTCTACACCTCCGGTCGCACGTCCAACGAAGCCGCGTTTCTCTACCAGTTGATGATTCGCAGCTACGGCACCAACAACATGCCCGACTGTTCCAACATGTGTCACGAGTCGTCCGGAAGCGCACTGACCGAATCCATCGGCATCGGCAAAGGCTCGGTGACGGTTCCCGACCTCGAGAACGCCGATCTCATCCTCATCGCCGGACAGAACCCCGGCACCAACCACCCTCGAATGCTCTCGACGCTGGAGAAGGCAAAGAGCAACGGCGCCAAGATCATTGCCATCAATCCTCTGCCCGAGGCGGGATTGCGCAGGTTCAAGGATCCACAGAAGGTGTCCGGCGTGATCGGGCACGGAGTCGACATCGCGGACGAGTTCCTGCAGATCCGGCTGGGCGGCGACATGGCGCTGTTCCAAGGCCTGGGGAAGCTGCTGCTCGAGCAGGAAGATCGCGCTCCCGGGACGGTCGTCGACCGCGCTTTCGTCGACCGGTACTGCGCCGGTTGGGACGAATACGAGAAGCACATCCGCGCGGTCGATCTCGACACGGTACTCGAGGCAACGGGTCTGTCGATGGCACAGCTCGAGGAAACGGCTGCCGCACTTGCCCGATCCGAGCGAACCGTCACCTGCTGGGCTATGGGGATCACTCAGCACACACACGGAGTCGCCACCATCGAAGAAGCAGTCAACCTGCTGCTCATGCGTGGAATGATGGGCAAACCCGGTGCCGGCGTTTGTCCGGTGCGAGGACACTCCAATGTCCAGGGTGACCGCACGATGGGCATCTGGGAAAAGATGCCGGAAGAGTTCCTGGCCGCGCTCGATACCGAGTTCTCGATCTCGAGTCCCCGCAAGCACGGATGGGACACCGTCGACGCGATCCGCGCCATGAACGCAGGCAAGGCAAGCTTCTTCATGGCGATGGGCGGCAACTTCATCCAGGCAAGCCCGGACACCGCAGCGACTGAAACAGCGTTGCGTCAATGCGAACTCACCGTGCAGGTGTCCACCAAGCTGAACCGCAGTCACGTGGTCCACGGGCAGACCGCGATCATCCTCCCCACCCTCGGACGCACCGACCTCGACGTCCAAGCCGGCGGAAAGCAGCTTGTCTCCGTGGAGGATTCGATGTCCATGGTGCACCTGTCGCGCGGACGCCTCACACCGGTCAGCCCCTACCTGCGTAGCGAAGTCGCCATCATCTGCCAACTCGCCCGCGAACTACTCGGCAACGATCACTCCGTCCGCTGGTCGGCCTTCGAGGGCAACTACGATCTGATCCGCGATTCCATCTCACGGGTAGTGCCAGGCTGCGAAAACTACAACTCCCGCGTTCGAGAGCCAGACGGATTCCAACTCCCCCACCCGCCGCGTGACTCGCGTGAGTTCCGCACGCACACCGGCAAAGCCAACTTCGGCGTGAACGACCTGCACTGGATACCCACTCCGAGTGGGCGCCTGATTCTGCAGACGATGCGCAGCCACGACCAGTACAACACCACGATCTACGGCCTCGACGACAGATACCGCGGCATCAAGGGCGGACGCAAAGTCATCCTC
>NZ_LVCT01000374.1:0-29983 GCF_001647205.1 Rhodococcus sp. EPR-134 | reverse complement strand
GAGCGTCGGGTCACGGAATTCCGCATCGTCTCCTACGACACCCCGCGCGGCAATGCTGCGGCGTACTACCCGGAGACAAATCCGCTCGTTCCCCTCGAACACGTTGCGGCCAAGTCGAACACGCCGGTGTCGAAGGCCGTCACCGTTCGACTCGAAGCATCGGGCGCCTGAGATGGGACGAGTCACCGCACGAACACCGGTCGTTCGAATCTCGGGTGATCGGGTCGTCACGCGCCCCGACACGCTGGCCGTCGAGGAACCACTCGAAATGAGAGTGGGCGGTCAGGTGCTGGCAGTGACGATGCGGACCCCCGGCAACGACGTCGACCTCGTGCACGGATTCCTTCTCAGCGAAGGTGTCATCGCCACCCGCGACGACGTGAGCGTCGTCCGCTACTGCGACGGCGTCGACGAATCCGGTGCGAACACGTACAACGTCCTCGACATCGCTCTCGCTCCCGGAGTGCCGTTGCCCGACCACACCACCGACCGCAACACCGTCGTCAGTTCCGCGTGCGGCGTGTGCGGCAAGACCTCGCTCGACGCCGTCCGAACCACGACGCGACATCCGCTGGTCGGTGACACGACTTCCGTCACCTCGACCATCCTGTCGGCCATGCCGGTCACACTGCGGGAGAGCCAACGGATCTTCGAGCGCACCGGTGGCCTGCACGCGGCCGGATTGTTCACCGCCACCGGCGAACTCCTGGCACTGCGCGAGGATGTCGGCCGTCACAACGCCGTCGACAAGGTGATCGGTTGGGCCATCACCGACGGCCGAGTGCCCCTCTACGACACGATCTTGATCGTCAGCGGTCGGGCGTCGTTCGAACTCGTCCAGAAGGCCGTCATGGCCGGCATTCCGATCCTCGGTGCTGTCTCCGCGCCGTCGTCGCTGGCCGTGGAACTAGCGCAGGAGTCCGGGCTGACTCTCGCCGGTTTCATCCGCGGCGATTCGATGAATATCTACTCGCACCCGCACCGAGTCGAGGTCACGTCGAACTCGCGCGCAACTGAGCCGACAGTCGCACAGCGGAGTTAACTTCCCCGTAGCCCTCGTATCCACCCACCCGCTGCACGACCTCGAAGAACAGGTCTCCCCCGACGGTCGGGGTGAACAGGTGGAAGAACTCGCCGTGAGCGTCCGCGTCGTAAAGGATTCCGGCGCTGCGCATCCGGTCGAGCAGTTCTGAATTCAGACCGAAACGTGCGTCCAGATCGTCGTAGTAGTTCGGGGAAATGGGTAGCGGAGCAAAGCCCCAGTCCTGCATGGACGCAGCGGCACCGAAGATGTTCTCACACGCGAAAGCGACGTGGCTGACGCCGCCGCGGCGGACCGTCGGCAGCCCGCTTCGACTGCCCTCCACCATGTTCAGTGAGATCCGCAGGGTATGTCCGTCACCGTCCTGAACGAGCGTGAGTGCCTGGCTCCGCATGAGTCCGACCGAATCGGTGACGTCCTGCCCCTCGTGCGGTTGCATCTCGAACACGGACCGCAGGAGCAGCATGATGCCGTCCCAACTCTCCGCCGGAACTGCCAGTGCCACGTGGTCGATCCCGGTGAACACTGCGCCCTGTTCACGATTGCGCTCGGCGGGCAGCGGGTAGGTCTCGAATGCCGATTCCCACGCTGCAGCGCTGCCAGGGCCACGAAGGTCGATCGATGTCGCATCGGTGACCTTCAAGCGTACGACGTCCGGTACCTCGGAGTTCTCGTCGCTCGAACCGGGCAACTGCACGCGCGTCGCCGGTACTTCGAGAGCCAGAGCGCGCTCTCCCCACACTTCGGGTTCGGTTGCCCTGATGCCGATCTGAGTGAGAACCGGCAGATCCGCGGGCAGCCCGGGCGCCGTCCACACCGTGCCCGCTGTCGCGTCGACGGCAACGGTGAGCGGTCCGTGCCGCCACAACTGCAAGTCGTGATCGTGGTGCCGTCCGACCAGATGAAAACCGACGCGAGAGAGCATCGAGTGCACCTGGTCCTGTTTAGCCGGACCCGCAGCGATTCGCAGAGACACGATCCCTTCGAGCGGGGTGCGCTCCGGGGCGGTGAACAGCGTGGGTCCACCGGCGGCAGGGTTCGCGGCGGCGACCTGTTCTTCCAGATGGAGGAGCGACCGATGAGCGTCGATTGCCGTCCGCTGGGTGTCCGCGCGTCGGAATACGTCGTTGAAGATCTCGAGCGACCACGGTCCGTCGTAACCGGTGGTGTAGACATGCTGAGCGAACGCACTGAGATCGAAGCTGCCCTGCCCCGGGAAGTTTCGGTGATGCCGGCTCCACTGGAGGATGTCCATCGCCAAGAACGGAGCGTCCGCCAACTGGAGGAAGAAGATCTTCTCGCCGGGAATCTCGCGAATTCCGGCGGGATCGTCACCGCGCGAGAGGATGTGAAAGCTGTCCAGACAGGTACCGAGCGAAGGATGGTCGACGCCCTCGACGATCTGCCACGCATGGCCGTACGTGTTGACGTGGGCACCCCACGCGAGCGCCTCGTATGCAACCTTCTTGCCGTGCTCGGACGCCAGTTCGGCGAGAGCTCCGAATTGCTCTGTCAACTGACCGTCATCGTGACTTGCGGTCGGCAGGGGCGAGGAGCACACCAGGAGCGTCTCGCACCCCAGTTGATCCATGAGCTCGAATTTGCGTTGCACTCGAACAAGATTCCGAGCAAATTGGGCCTCGTCCACCGTGTCGAAGTCACGGAACGGCTGATACAGATCGAGGGTCAAGCCCAGATCCGCAGCCCTCGTTCGTAATTCCTTCGGGGACCACGGCGAAGCAACAAAATCCGGCTCGAACACCTCGAAGCCGTCGAAGCCGGCAGCAGCGATGGCGTCGAGCTTCTCCTCGAGAGTGCCACTGAGCGATACCGTCGCGATCGACGTCCGGACCGGGGCACTCACAGCGCTGCCGCAGTCTGTTCGCCGTGTACAAGTTCCGTCATGTGCGTGAGCATCCGCTTACTGTCGGGCTCGATGCCCGTGAAGATCCGGAACGCGTCGACGGCCTGGAAGACAGTCATTCCGCCTCCGCTGAGCGTCGGGGCTCCGATCAACCTTGCCTGACGCAACAGTTCGGTTTCGAGTGGACGGTAGACGATTTCGGCCACCCACAGATCAGGGCGAAGCAGATCCGGCGAGAATGCCATTCCGGGATGAGCCGCCATTCCCATCGGCGTCGCGTGGATCAATCCGTTTGCCTTGCCGAGCACTTCGGCGAGGTCGCTCGTATTCCGCGCCTCGACAACCTGCGCCGGAAACTGCTGCGCGAAGGTTTGTGCAAGTTCCTGCGCGCGAGGCAGGCTCGAATCGACCAACGTCAGTGTCCCGACGCCACGGGTGAGCGCGGCATAGGCAACCGCCGCACCAGCTCCGCCGGCACCGAGCTGCACGACACGATCGAGCTGTGCTCCGGGAAGTCCGTCGTCGAAATTTCGGCCGAAGCCCGACCAATCGGTGTTGTGTCCGATCGCCTTGCCGGAGTCGAAGAGGACCGTGTTCACCGCGCCGAGCCGGCTCGCATCGGGCGAGAGCTCGTCGAGGTGCTCGATCACCAACTGCTTGCACGGGTGAGTGATGTTGAGGCCGCGGAACCCGAAACGTCGTGCATAGGTGAGAAGTTCACCGATGTCCGACGGCGCCATGCCCATCACGTCGAGATCGAGGATGCGGTAGACGTACGGAAGACCCTGTCTGCGCCCTTCTTCCTCGTGCATGATCGGAGTCAAAGAGGCTCCGATTCCGGTGCCGATCAGACCGCAGAGCATCGAATCGCTCATCAGTTCTTCCCTTCTCGGATGCAGACGAATTCGACTGCGGCGCTGTATCCGTCGATTCCCAATCCACAGATGACGGCGTCGGCGATGCCGGAGACATACGAGTGGTGACGGAATTCTTCGCGACTGTGGATGTTGCTGATGTGCACCTCCACGACGGGGGCATCGAGTGTGACCAGAGCGTCACGCAACGCAACGGAGGTATGCGAGTACCCACCGGGATTGATGACGATGCCCGCGACTCTTCCCCTGGCCTCGTGGATCCAATCGATCAGTTGGCCCTCGTGGTTCGACTGCCTTGCCTCGACCACCGCTCCGAACTTCGCGGCCGCCGCTTCACAGCGGGAAACGACGTCGTCCAGCGTGTCTCTCCCGTAGAACTCCGGTTGGCGCTGGCCCAACAAATTCAAGTTGGGCCCGTTGAGGACCAGGACCGGTAGAGATGAAGTCATCAGGGGCACCTCGGGGTTGACGCTCGAAACTAATGTACGAACTAGTGAGTTAGTTCACTGGACGTTACTCCCCCGACGCGGACTCGACAAGCAAAGTCGACAAACTGCTGACAGATAGAGTGAGCACATGGTTTCCGAGCAGTCAGTGAACTCCGTGGTGTCGAAGCCGGAGAAACGACGCCGAAACAGCGATCTGACCAGGGTGAACATCATCGCCGTCGCCACCGAGGAGTTTGCCGACAAAGGCTTTGCCGGCGCCCGAGTGGACGAGATCGCAACCAAGACTCACACCACCAAGCGCATGATCTACTACTACTTCACCGACAAGGAAGGGCTGTACAAGTCCGTCCTCGAACACGCGTACAGCGTCATTCGTGCGCAGGAACGTGAACTCGACCTCGAGGGATTGAAACCCACGGCAGCAGTCCGCGCCTTGGCCGAACTCACCTTCGACCACCACGAACAACACCCGAACTTCATTCGGCTGGTAGCCAACGAGAACATGCTCCGCGGTGAGCACATCGAGAAATCCGAGCTACTCAGCGGTCTCGGCGCCCCCGCCGCCGACCTGGTCTCGCAGATCCTCCACGACGGACAGCAGTCGGGAGCATTCCGCTCCGACGTAGATGCTCTCGATATTCACATGTTGATCAGCAGTTACTGCGTCTTTCGTATCGCCAATCGTTACACCTTCAAAGCGCTCTTCGACCGCGATCTGACCGACTCGACGCATCGTGAGCATCTTCGAACCATGCTCGGCGACATGGTTGTTGCGTTCTTGACCTCGAAGGCGCCGTCCTGACCCACCCCGAAGTCCGAAAAATCCCCCTACGGTGGTGAGTGGAACTCACAGCTGCCACCGAGAGGAATGACGTGACCGAGAATTACGTAGACGGGCTTTCACTCGAGGAGAAGGCGTCGTTGACGTCGGGCTCGGATTTCTGGCACAGCCAGTCCGTTGCCGGAATCGAATCGATACTCCTGACCGACGGTCCGCACGGAGTCCGGAAACAACCCGAGGGCGGCGACGCACTCGGACTCGGCCACAGCATTCCAGCGACATGTTTCCCACCGGCGGTCGGGTTGGGCTCGTCGTGGAACCTCGACCTCATCCGCCAGGTCGGTGAGGCTCTGGGCGACGAGGCCAAAGCCGAACAGGTCTCGGTCCTCCTCGGCCCAGGCATCAACATCAAACGATCACCCTTGTGTGGCAGGAATTTCGAATACGTCTCCGAGGACCCATTCCTCTCCGGCCGCGTCGCGGCAGCGCTGATCACCGGCATCCAGTCTCGCGGCGTCGGAACCTCGCTCAAGCACTTCGCTGTCAACAACCAAGAACACGACCGGATGAGAGTCAGTGCCGACGTCGACGAACGGACGCTGCGCGAGATCTATCTGGCCGGCTTCGAATACGCCGTCAAGACCGCGGCCCCGACGACGGTCATGTGCTCGTACAACAAGATCAACGGTGTGTACTCGAGCCAGAACCATTGGCTGCTCACCGAGGTACTCCGCGAACAGTGGGGCTTCGACGGCCTCGTCGTTTCGGACTGGGGAGCGGTCAACGACCGCGTGGCGGCACTCGCCGCGGGCCTCGACCTGGAAATGCCGCCGACCGGAACCGATACCCAGATCGTCGACGCCGTGCGCGGCGGCGACCTGGACGAATCAGTGCTCACCACTGCCGCCGAGCGCCTGGCGACGCTGGTGGAACGCACCGCCGCCGCGCGCACCGAAGGCCACACATACGACGTCGAGCGTCACCACGAACTGGCGCGGACCGCTGCAGCGGAGTCCGCTGTATTGCTGGCGAACGACGGAGAACTGCTGCCGCTGACCCCCGGCGGGCAGACCGTCGCGGTGATCGGCGAATTCGCGTGCAGCCCGCGGTACCAGGGGGCCGGCAGTTCACAGGTGGTCCCGAGCAAGCTCGACAATGCTTTGGACGCGATCCTCGACCTCGAAGGCGCCGACCGCGTCACTTTCGCACCGGGCTTCACCTTCGACGGCACTCCGGACGACGACATGGTCACCGAGGCTGTCGACGCCGCACGCCGCGCCGACGTCGCGGTGCTGTTCCTCGGACTACCGTCCGCCACAGAATCCGAAGGATTCGACCGAACCGACATCGAACTGCCGGCTGACCAGATCGCCCTACTGAAAGCGGTCCACGGCGCGAACCCGAACACGGTCGTCGTGCTCGCCAACGGCGGTGTGGTTGCGATCGAGCCTTGGAAGGATCATGCCGCCGCAATCCTCGAGGGCTGGCTACTCGGCCAGGCGGGCGGCTCGGCGATTGCCGATCTTCTGTTCGGCATCACGAATCCGTCCGGCCGCCTGACGGAGACCATTCCGCTTCGCCTCCAAGACAATCCGTCGTATCTGCATTTCCCGGGATCACAGCAGCACGTACGCTACGGCGAAGGCCTGTACGTGGGATACCGCTACTACGACTCCGCGCTGCGCGAAGTGGCGTACCCGTTCGGGTTCGGGCTGAGCTACACCACCTTCGACATCACCGATACCTCCGTCGAGGCCGGTGAGAACTCCGCCGAAGTGACCGTCACCGTGCGCAACAGCGGCGACCGATCGGGCAGCAGCGTCGTTCAGGTCTACGTCCACGACGCCTCGGCAAGCATCGATCGACCCGCGCAGGAATTGAAGGGCTTCGCCAAGGTCCACCTCGACCCCGACGAATCCGCGACTGTGACCATCACGCTCGACAGCAGGGCATTTGCCTATTGGTCTGTCACGGAAAAGGACTGGGCGATCGAGGCCGGCGACTACGAGATCCGCGTCGGCTTCTCGTCTCGGGACATCGCAACCACCGACACGATCACCCTGGCCGGGAACGTCGGCGTCGGCACGCTCGACGCCATGTCGACCATCGGCGAATGGCTCGCCCATCCCGTCGGCAGCGCAGTTCTCGGCGCCGCCATGGCTGCCGCAGCGGGCGACGGTGCACAGGCGGTCAGCCCCGAGATGATGGCACTCGCAGGCTCGATGCCGCTCGGAAAACTCGCCACCTTCGGCCTCGGGATCACCGAGGAACAGGTGGAGCAGTTGGTGGCGGCCGCAGCACAGCCGGCCTCCTAACTCCCTGAACTGCGGTTTCGACGAGCGGCGTGACCGCCGGTAGATTTTTATGAACTATTTGGTTAATAATCTTGTGTAGTTGCTGTGGCGTCGGTTACATTCCTTGTATCGCTCTCCGCACAGACGTTCTTGATACGAACACCATCGGCGGATGTAGAGCCTCCACGACGCTTCCACCCAGGAGATGAGCATGTCAGCTAGCACGGTTACACCGTCCGGGCCCGAGGCGGGGTCCTTGGCAAGGCCGGATACGACCAAGGTCAAGCGCGCCGCAACATCGTCGTTTCTCGGCAGCATGCTCGAGTACTACGACTTCTACATCTACGCCTCCGCCGCTGCGCTCATCTTCCCCACGGTGTTCTTCCCGGACAGCGGACATGCGGCTCTGCTTTCGCTGGCCACCTTCGGTGTCGCGTACGTCGCGCGTCCCCTCGGCGCTGTAGTCCTCGGCCATTTCGGTGACCGCGTCGGCCGCAAGAAGATCATGCTGCTCACGCTCATTCTGATGGGCGCAGCCACCTTCCTCATCGGATGTATTCCCAGCGCCGATTCGATCGGAGTTCTTGCACCGATCCTTCTTGTCCTGATGAGAATCGCCCAGGGCATCTCCGCCGCGGGTGAACAGAGCGGTGCCAGCTCACTGACGCTCGAACACGCCCCCGAAGGCCGACGCGCGTTCTTCTGCAGTTGGACCCTCAACGGCACCCAGGCCGGCTTCATCCTCGCCAGCCTCGTATTCCTGCCCATCGCCGCGCTCCCCGACGACATCCTTTACACGTGGGGTTGGCGAATCCCGTTCTGGGGCAGCCTGATCGTTCTGGTCGCGGCATACATCATGCGTCTCAAGCTCGAAGAGCCCGAAGAGTTCACCGAGCAGCAGGAATCCAAGACCGTCGCCAAATTGCCTGTTGCCGATCTTCTTCGCACCCACAGCGCAAATCTGATTCGCGTGATCTGCTGCGCTTTCATCGCCGTCGTCTCGACCATCTTCTCCGTCTTCGGTCTCGCTTTCGCCACCACCGAAGAAGTGGGGATTCCGAAGTCGACCATGCTCTGGGTTGCCATCGCAGCCAACGCCGTAGCCCTGCTCAGTCAGCCCGCCTGGGCGATGCTCTCCGACCGGATCGGTCGCAGGCCGTTGTTCATCGGTGGCGCCCTCGGTAGCGCGGTGTTCATCTACGTGTACTTCGGCGCAATCGCCAGCGGCAACGTTCCCCTGATCTTCCTCGCCGCAATCGGATTGATGTCCGTCTTCTACGCTGCCCCGAATGCCATCTGGCCGTCGTTCTACTCCGAGATGTTCAACACCAAGGTCCGCTACTCGGGCATTGCGATCGGCACCCAGGTCGGCTTCGCCCTCGCAGGCTTTGCCCCCGCCATCGGCAACGCCCTCATGGGCGGCGACAAGACACACTGGATGCCCGTTGCCATTCTGACTTCGGTGGCCTGCGTCATCTGCGCGCTCTCGGCGTTCACCGCCAAGGAGACGTTCCGCACTCCCCTCAAGGAACTCGGCAACCCGATCTAGCCGACCACCCCACAGACACCCTGCACGAACCACTGTGTTACACGAACCACTGTGTTGCGCGAACGACTGTGGCCCGGCATCTCGCGAGAGATACCGGGCCACAGTCGTTTTGAAGGTCTACGCCGTCTTGTCGCGACGCTCGCCACGTTCCGGCTTACGCGGAACGATGGTCGGAAGTACGTTGTCGTTGACGGTCTCCGCGGTGACGACCACCTTTTCGACGTCGTCACGGCTGGGAATGTCGTACATCACGGGAAGAAGAACCTCTTCCATGATGGCGCGCAGGCCACGAGCGCCGGTTCCACGCAAGATCGCCTGATCGGCGATAGCGTCGAGCGCTTCTTCGGTGAACTCGAGCTCGACGCCGTCCATGTCGAACAGGCGACGGTACTGCTTGACGAGAGCGTTCTTGGGCTCCGACAAGATCTGAACGAGCGATTCCTTGTCGAGGTTGGTCACCGACGCGATCATCGGCAAACGGCCGATGAACTCGGGAATCAGACCGAACTTGATCAAATCCTCCGGCATGACCTCGGCGAAACGATCGACCGTATCCAGTTCGGCCTTCGACCGAACCTCGGCGCCGAAACCGATACCGCGCTTGCCGACACGATCGGAGACGATCCGCTCGAGACCTGCGAAAGCGCCCGCGACGATGAACAGCACGTTCGTGGTGTCGATCTGAATGAATTCCTGGTGCGGATGCTTACGGCCACCCTGCGGCGGGACGCTCGCCTGCGTACCTTCGAGGATCTTCAGCAACGCCTGCTGAACGCCTTCGCCGGAGACGTCACGCGTGATCGACGGGTTCTCGCTCTTACGGGCGATCTTGTCGACCTCGTCGATGTAGATGATTCCGGTCTCGGCGCGCTTGACGTCGTAGTCGGCAGCCTGAATCAGTTTGAGCAGAATGTTCTCGACGTCCTCACCGACGTAACCGGCCTCGGTCAACGCCGTCGCGTCAGCGATGGCGAACGGGACGTTGAGCATCTTCGCGAGAGTCTGAGCGAGATACGTCTTGCCACAGCCGGTGGGGCCGAGCATCAAGATGTTGGATTTCGCGAGCTCAACCGTCTCACCCCGCGCGTCACGGCCCTTGTCGCCGGCCTGAATGCGCTTGTAGTGGTTGTAGACGGCCACGGCCAACGTCCGCTTGGCGGAGTCCTGACCGATGACGTAGTTCTCGAGGAATTCTCGGATCTCCGCAGGCTTGGGAAGCTCGTCGAGCTTGACCTCGCTCGATTCGGCCAATTCCTCTTCGATGATCTCGTTGCAGAGGTCGATGCACTCGTCGCAGATGTACACCCCGGGTCCTGCAATGAGCTTTTTGACCTGCTTCTGACTCTTACCGCAGAAAGAGCACTTGAGCAGATCCCCGCCGTCGCCGATGCGTGCCATCTCGTGAGGTCCCTACTTTCCATCATGTACGTGCACTCGCCGCCACTCGATCGGTCGAGACGCTCCGCAGTACTTCGGTAGTTGTCAGATCAGACAAACTGATCGAACAAATCTGGTCGAACAATCGCAGAACGCCGGTCGAGAACCAGCCCGTGAAGTGACGGTACCCGCAGATCCCGAACGGGGTCGACCTGTTCTCGGCGTTTCGTCTGCGGATAAAAAAGAAAAGAGTCGAGATTTCAGCCTGGCAAGCGCTCCACCAGGCACTTCTCGACGTGTCCGCCTCGTGTCGGGAATCGGGTAACAGATCCTCGACACGAGGCGGAAATCGACTACTTCTGTGCGCTGAGCTTCCGGTAAGCCAGCACGTCGTCGATGATGCCGTACTCCTTGGCCTGCTCGGCCGTGAGGATCTTGTCGCGATCGGTGTCGACGCGGATGGTCTCCGGATCCTTACCCGTGTGCAGCGACAGCGTGCTCTCCATGAGCCGACGCATACGCTCGATCTCCGCAGCCTGGATCTCCAGATCGGAAACCTGACCCTGGATGCCGCCCGTAGCCGGCTGGTGGATCAGAATGCGCGAGTTGGGGAGCGCGAAGCGCTTGCCCGGCGTACCGCCGGCCAGAAGCACGGCAGCTGCCGAAGCAGCCTGACCGAGGCAGACGGTGGAAATGTCGGCACGGACGTACTGCATCGTGTCGTAGATCGCCATCAGCGCGGTGAAAGAACCACCGGGCGAGTTGATGTACATCGTGATGTCGCGGTCCGGATCCTGCGATTCGAGAACCAGCAACTGCGCCATGAGGTCGTTGGCGGACACGTCGTCGACCTGCGAGCCGAGGAAGATGATGCGCTCCTCGAACAGCTTGTTGTACGGGTCGGACGTCTTGACGCCGTAGCTGGTCTGCTCCGTGAACTGGGGCAGGATGTAACGCGATTGGGGGCCCGACGGCGCCTGGCCGCCCAGCGAGTTAGCTCCGAAAAGATTGGTCATCAGTTCTCCAAAGTATGAATTGGGCAGCGAAAGGATGGGCGTACCGGCTCAGTTGCCGGTGCCGCCGGCCTGATTCGCACGGGAGACGACGTGGTCGACGAAGCCGTACTCGAGAGCTTCCTTCGCCGTGAACCAACGGTCACGATCGGAGTCCGCGGTGATCTGCTCGACCGTCTGGCCGGTGTGCTGAGCAATCAGCTCGGCCATTTCGCGCTTGGTGTGCTTGAACTGCTCGGCCATGATCGCGATGTCACTTGCGGAACCACCGATGCCGGCGGACGGCTGGTGCATCATGATGCGGGCGTGAGGCAGCGCGTAGCGCTTGCCCTTGGTGCCTGCCGAGAGCAGGAACTGACCCATCGACGCCGCAAGGCCCATGCCGAAGGTGGCGATGTCGCACTCGGCGAACTGCATCGTGTCGAAGATCGCCATACCTGCGGTCACGGATCCACCGGGCGAGTTGATGTAGAGCGAGATGTCTCGCGTCGGGTCCTCGGCCGAGAGCAGCAGGATCTGTGCGCACAGCTTGTTGGCGATGTCGTCGTCGACCTGGGTACCGAGGAAAATGATGCGCTCTCGCAGCAAGCGCTCGTACACCGAGTCGCTGAGGTTCAACCCAGCGGTCGCTGAAGTCATGGCGGGACTCTGCAAAGTCTCCAGGTGATTGGAAGTCACGGTACCTGCCTTCTATGTGGATCTACTTGTGCGGTGGATCGTCTATGCGAAACACTTCTACTGACACAGACAGTAACGAAGTAGGGCGGCACCGGAGTCCCGGTGCCGCCCTACTTCGCTCAAAGCGGAAAACTCAGTGCAGTCGATCGTGGTGAAAACACCCGTCCGCCTGCGTTTTTACTTGTCTTCGCTCTCGGCGGAATCAGACTCGTCCGCTTCGGTTGCGGCCTCACTGCTGCCGAACAGCTCTGCGGTGTCGACAACTGCGCCGGAGGTGTCCTTGACACCGGCCGACTCGACGACGGACGCGAGAGCCTTGCCACGACGGACGTCTGCGAAGACGGCGCCGAGCTGGTTGGCCTGCTGGATCTGCTGGATGAACTGCTCAGGAGCCATGCCGTAACGCTGCGCCTGGAACAGGATGCGCTCGGTGAGCTCGTCCTGACCGACGGTGACGTTGCCCGCATCGGCAATCGAGTCGAGCAAGAGCTGCGTCTTGACGGAGCGCTCAGCGGCTTCCTGTGCATCCTTGTCGAACTCTTCGCGGCTGCTGCCCTGCTCTTCGAGGAGCTTGTTCAGTGCCTCTTCGTCGTGATCGAGACCGTGAACGGCGTCGTGCAGTGCAGCGTCGACCTCAGCCTTGACGACAGCCTCCGGCAACGGAACCTCGACGGTCTCGAGCAGCTGCTCGAGAACCTTGTCGCGGATCTGACCGGCCTGCTCGACCTTGCGGACGCGTGCGACGCGCTCACGGAGGTCAGCCTTCAGTTCTTCCAGGGTGTCAAACTCGCTGGCGAGCTGAGCGAACTCGTCGTCCTCAGCCGGAAGCTCGCGCTCCTTGACCGTCTGCACGGTCACGGTGACAACAGCTTCCTTGCCTGCGTACTCGCCGGCGACCAGCGTCGACGTGAAGTCCTTGGACTCCCCCGCCTTGAGGCCGATGATGGCTTCGTCGAGGCCCTCGATGAGCTGGCCCGAACCGACCTCGTGCGACAGTCCGCTCGCGGTTGCCTCGGCAACGTTCTCGCCGTCGACGGTGGCCGACAGATCGATGGAGACGAAGTCGCCGTCCTCGACTGCGCGGTCGACGCCGGTGAGGGTGCCGAAACGCTGACGCAGCGAAAGCAGCTGCTCTTCGATGGCTTCGTCGGTGATCTCGATCGGATCGACCTCGACGTTGATGGAGCTGAAGTCAGGGAGCTCGATCTCGGGGCGCACGTCGACCTCGGCGGTGAACTCGAGGAGCTCGCCGTCTTCGATCTTGGTGACCTCGATCTCGGGCTGGCCGATGGCCTTCACGCCGGCGCTGGTGACAGCCTCGGAGTAACGCGACGGCAGAGCGTCGATGACGACCTGCTCGAGCACAGCGCCGCGACCGACACGCGCTTCGAGGAGGCGGGCCGGAGCCTTGCCGGGACGGAAGCCGGGGAGACGAATCTGCTGCGCGAGGGCCTTGTAGGCCTTGTCGAAATCAGACTTGAGTTCCGCGAAGGGCACCTCAACGTTGATACGGACTCGCGTCGGGCTGAGCTGCTCGACGGTGCTCTTCACGAAACTTCGCTCCTTCGTCTGGTCTTGCTCACAACTTGTGTTGAATCGGTACTGCTGTGTGTTCGGTAGTGCTGTGTGTTCGGTACTGCTGTCTGGCGCGGCACTTCACTCCCGGACTTACTGGAGGTGAAGTGCCATGTACGTACTTGTCGGGATGACAGGATTTGAACCTGCGACCCTCCGCTCCCAAAGCGGATGCGCTACCAAGCTGCGCTACATCCCGTTTCCGATCACATGAAACACACGATACGGCCATCCGAGGCCACAAAGACAGCGGGCCACAAAGGCAGCCACCATCGGTGACCGCGCACAACCCTATCGCGCTCACTACTCTCTCACGAACCCGACCGCCATTTGTACACGGCCCGGCTGTCGACCCCGTCAGTATGTCATCCGACGGCAGCCACATACAGCCTTGCCTCAACTGCCATTCAGAGCCGGAATCAGAAGTCGCGCCTGCGGCCGAGACACCCCGACTCGCCGAGCCATTCGCCAATTCCCCAGGTGAACGACGGTCTCGAACTTCTCCGACCCCCCGATTATGAAATCCGGTGGGGCATTGGGTACAGTTTCGTATCGCAGACGACGAACACGGCGATCCCGAGTTGTCGTATGCACGGGGATGTAGCTCAATGGTAGAGCCTCAGTCTTCCAAACTGATCACGCGGGTTCGATTCCCGTCATCCCCTCCATCAGGAGGGAAACTCCACAAAAGATCCGCATCGGCCCAGCCGGTGCGGATTTTTTGTATTCCGACTTTGTCCACTCAGACCACTCCCCTGCGGTCCGTATCCTGGAGTTGTCCGGATCGATTCTGCTCGGGAGGCCACTCGTGACCACGATTCTTCTCATACTCGTCGTTCTGGCCGTAGTCGTATTTCTGGTCATGAAAAGCCAGCAACGCGGTTCCGGCCACAGCGCAACACAACTCGACGATGCGAAAGCCGATGCCCGGCAGGCGATCGAACGCCTCGGCGGTCAGGTCTACAACCTGACCGGCAGTGACGACGCGTCGCGCCAAGCCCTCGCCGACGCGGCCGAACGGTACAACGCCGCAGGCTCGCAGATCGATCAGGCCGCAACGCCGGTCCAAGCACGTCTCGCGAAACAGACTGCACTGGAAGGGCTTTACTACATCCGCGCGGCACGGGTGGCGATGGGCATGGATCCAGGACCGGAAGTTCCTTCCATCGACGGACAGAAGGCTGCCGGTTCGGTCACCGAAGACCGTGAGGTCGAATTCGAGGGCCGCAAGGTCGCCGCATCACCCAATCCGTCGTCGCACACACCCAACTACTACCCCGGTGGCCGAGTCGCCGGACGCCCGGTCCCGGCCGGCTGGTACTCCGAACCCTGGTGGAAGCCTGCACTCGTCGCCGGCGCCTGGGGTCTGGGTTCGATGATGCTGTTCTCGACCATGTTCTCCGGCATGGCCGGGGTTCCTTACGGCGCAGAGGCTTTCGCCCAGGGTGGCGATCCCGGCGCCGACACGGGAGCCGGCGACTCCGGCGATCAGGGCATGGACGCCGGTGATTCCGGTGCGGACCAAGGAAGTATGGACAACACGGATTACACCGCAGACGGCGGCTACGACGGTGAGGGCAGCGACTTCGGGGACTTCGGTGGTGGTGGTGGGGACTTCGGCGGCTTCGACTTCTAAGCCGACTGACACACCGGGCACCAGAACAGGTTTCGTGCCTTCATGACGGAATGCAGGATCGGTGTGCCGCACACGCGGCACGGCGATCCTGCTCTTCTGTAGACATAGGTACGCGGACGATCCTTCGCGTACGCCGGATCTCCGTTGTCGTGCTCGGCGCGAACGACGTGCATCTTCCCCCGTCTGACGCCGACTTTCATCAATTCGACTAGGTCTGCCCACATGGCGGTCCACTCGCCGTGAGAGACGAGATTCCCCGGTCGTTCAGGGTTGATTCCGTGACGAAAGAGAAGTTCGGCGCGATAGACGTTGCCGACACCCGCCAGGACCGCCTGGTCCATCAGCAGGGCGCCGATTGCCGTCTTGGACTTGGAGATTCGCAACCAGGCCTTCTCTGGATCCGCGTCGCGGCGCAGTGGGTCCGGCCCGAGTCTGGCCTCGATCGCGGCGACCTGAGGAGGTAGCAGGACTTCGCAGGCGGTGGGACCACGAAGGTCGGTGCCGAAGTCGGCACCGACCATTCGCATCCGGACCTGGCCTACCGGTTCTTCCATCGGCAGGGCGGCGTCGGTGAACTTTCCGTACAACCCGAGGTGTACGTGAACTGTCAGACCGTTGTCGTACGTGTGCCAGAGGTGCTTTCCCCAGGCATCCGAGGACGTGAGTACGTGTCCGTCCACCAGGCGCGCGTCCTCGGCGAATCTGCCTTGCGGACTGAGGACGCGGACCGGTGAACCGACGAACTTGCGGGCATGCAACCGTGCCAGCCGGTGCAGGGTATGACCTTCAGGCACGGAACAACTTTCGGATCACGCTTGCGGCAGAGCCGGTGCGACGCCGGTCTTCTCGTACTCGGACAGGATGTCGATACGACGCTGGTGGCGCTCTTCACCCGACCATGCGGTGGCGAGGAAAGCGTCGACGATGGCAAGCGATTCCTCGAGGGAATGCATACGTCCGCCGATGCCGATCAGCTGAGCGTTGTTGTGCTCACGTGCCAGCTTCGCCGTTTCGACGCTCCAAGCGAGGGCGCACCGTGCGCCGGGAACTTTGTTCGCTGCGATCTGCTCGCCGTTGCCACTGCCACCCAGGACGATTCCCAGGCTGCCCTCGTCGGCGACGACGCGCTTTGCGGCTTCGATGCAGAAAGCCGGGTAGTCGTCCACGGCGTCGTACTCGTGAGCACCACAGTCGATGGCCTCGTGGCCGTTCGCTTTCAGGTGTTCGATGATCTCGTTCTTACGTTCGAATCCGGCATGGTCGGCACCCAGGTATACGCGCATGGCGACAATTCTCTCAGGCCCGACCAGCCGGGCGCACCCGGGTCGACGTCACACTTTCAGGAACACGCATCGCCGCGCGAGCACACCTATCGTGGTGCCCATGTACCCCGTCAACGGCCAGGCCGCTGCACCCGCCCTTCGTATGTCACCGGGCAGTGACGCCGTTCGCCACCCGTGGGAAATCCCGCTACTCGTGCTCGCGGTACTGACGACGGTCGTCACTTATGTGGTGGCGATCGTTCTGATCGCTGCGGGTGATCTGTCGACGTGGATCCTCGTGGTGCTCGCGGCTCCGATCCTGCTGTTCCTCGCGCGAGGTCAGCTGTACGGATCGCAACAGGTCAACGGAATCAAGATGACGCCTTCACAGTTTCCGGAGGGGTATCAGCTGGTTGCCGAGGCTGCGGCACGATTCGGCATGAAAACTCCGCCGGATGCCTACGTCGTGCTGGGGAACGGACGGATCAACGCGTTCGCGTCGGGGCACGGATTTCGCCGTTTCGTCGTCGTCTACAGCGACCTGTTCGAAGTCGGTGGGCAGGCACGCGAGCCCGATGCGCTCGCATTCATCATCGGCCACGAGGTCGGCCACATCGCTGCCGGGCATGCGTCGTACTGGCGCCAGTGGGGACAGTTCGCGTCGAACTACATTCCGGTGATCGGGTCTTCGCTGTCGCGTTCCATGGAGTACACGGCGGACAACTTCGGCTTTCACATGCGTCCGCAGGGTGCACCGGGCGCGATGGGCGTCCTAGGCGCGGGAAAGTATCTGGTGGGTCTGGTCGGGTTCGACGAACTGGCCGATCGGGCGACACTCGAATCCGGGTTCTTCCCGTGGTTCGTCAACATCTTGTCGTCGCATCCGGTGCTGACCTGGCGTGCGGCTGCGCTTCGCAACCGCACGCACTCAGGGCATCTGTTCTTCCGGCCGGGTCAGCTCTACCGAAATCCGGCGCTCACTGCCGCTCAGTCGAACTGAGGATCCTCGTTGCGGGTCCGCTTGAGCTCGAAGAAGTGGGGGTAGCCGGCCAGCGCGACTGCGCCGTCCCACACCTTGCCTGCGTCCTCGCCGCGCGGGATGCGTGAGAGCACGGGGCCGAAGAACGCCACACCGTTGACATGGATCGTCGGGGTTCCGACGTCGGGTCCGACGGCGTCCATGCCCTTGTGGTGGCTCTCGCGCAGAGCCTCGTCGTACTTGTCGGTGTCGGCGGCCTCGGCCAGTTCAGGTGGCAGGCCGACCTCGGCAAGGGACGACTTGATGACGTCGGCGAAGTCCTTGTTTCCCTCGTTGTGAATCTTCGTCCCCATCGCCGTGTACAGCGGCAAGAGGATATCGTCGCCCTTCAGCTGCGCTGCAGCGATGGCGACACGGACCGGGCCCCAGGCCTTGGTCATCATCTCCCGGTACTCGTCGGGAAGGTCACGGCCCTCGTTGAGAACCGCAAGGCTCATCACGTGGAACTTGGCCTCGATGTCGCGTACCTGCTGGGCCTCGAGAATCCAGCGTGAGGTGATCCAGCACCACGGGCAGAGCGGATCGAACCAGAAGTCAGCAGTGTCCGTGGTCTTGCTCGAGGTTGCGCTCACGAAGAAACTCCCTATCAGTTCATGTCGGTCAGGTCATATCAGTTCGGGGACATACTCCCGTTCTGCCAACAATCATGAACCCGCAATCCTTCCCGCGCTTTCCCCCGAACCACCTCCCGATCGCAGTAGTGTCGAAAAGAAACGAGTACGAAGGAGTGGTTCAGTAATGAGCACCAACCGGAGATTCGTGATCGTCGGCGGCGGGCTCGCGGGCGCAAAGATCGCAGAAGCCCTGCGTGACAGAGATTTCGACGGTGAGATCACCGTATTGAGTGAAGAAGACCACCTCCCGTACGAGCGTCCGCCGCTGTCGAAAGAGTTCTTCGCCGGCAAGAAGACACTCCCCGAATTCACCGTCCACGACGGCGAGTGGTTTCGCGACCATCGCGTCGATCTTCGCCCGGGAACGACGGCAACGGCCATCGACCCCGCTGCGCACACCGTGTCACTTCCGGACGGTTCCACGATCAGCTACGACAAGCTCGCCTTGGCCACCGGTTCGCGGTCGCGGCGCCTCGACATCCCGGGATCCGACGCCGAGGGCGTTCACTACGTGCGAACAGTCGATCAGGCCGCCGCGCTGCTGCGCACCCTGGCCGCCGACAAGAAGCTCGTCGTGATCGGTGCCGGCTGGATCGGCCTCGAAATTGCCGCGTCGGCTCGCGGTTTCGACGTCGACGTCACCGTGCTCGAGCATGCCGGACTTCCGCTCGAATCGACCCTCGGCCCGGAAATGGGTGAGGTCTTCGCCGCGCTGCACCGCCAGAACGGGGTGGACTTACGCACCGGCACGGACGTCACCGCAATCTCTGTCGACGGCGGTCACGCCTCGGGTGTCACTTTGAGTGATGGAACCGTGATTCCGGCCGACGCCGTGTTGATCGCTGTCGGCGCATTGCCGAACACCGAGTTGGCATCGGAGGCGGGTATCGACGTCGAGAACGGGGTTCTCGTCGACGCCGGTCTGCAGAGCAGCGACCCCGACGTGGTCGCAGTGGGTGACATCGCGGCCGCACAGCATCCGATTCTGAATGCACGAATTCGGGTGGAGCACTGGGCAAACGCACTCAACCAACCCGAGACGGCCGCAGAGACCATGTTGGGACGGCCCGCCGAGTACGTACGCATGCCGTATTTCTTCACCGATCAGTACGACCTCGGAATGGAATACGTAGGTCACGCACCGCACGGCGGCTACTCCCGTGTCGTCACTCGCGGCGACGTCGACAAGCGCGAGTTCCTGGCATTCTGGCTCGATTCCGCGAACAAGGTGCTCGCCGGCATGAACGTGAACATCTGGGATGCCGGTGACGCCATCAAGGAATTGGTCGCGTCTTCGCGTCCCGTCGATCCGGAGCGGTTGGCCGATCCGGAGATTCCGCTGGCAGAAGTGTCCGCTTGAGTGAAGTCGTTCTCTTCGTGATGGGATGGACGTAATAGATCCGCACCATCTACGAGGAGATCTTTGTGGTCGCACCGAACCTGACACGCGAAACCGCAGCGCAACGGTCAGCAATCCTGACCGTCGAGAACTACCTGATCGAACTCGATCTCACCGACGGCAAAGACGCACCCGGCGAGGAGACGTTCTCCTCGAAGACCACCGTCACGTTCACCGCCACGGCCGGAGCAAGCAGCTTCATCGACATCGTCGCGGCCAGAGTCCATTCCGCGGTCCTCAACGGCACCGCGCTCGACGTCTCCGGCTACGACGAGTCGACGGGCATCAGCCTGCCCGACCTCGCTGCCGACAACGAGTTGGTCATCGAGGCCGATTGCATCTACTCCCACACCGGCGAGGGACTGCACCGATTCGTCGACCCGACCGATGACTCCGTCTACCTCTATTCACAGTTCGAGACGGCTGACGCCAAGCGCATGTTCGCGTGCTTCGATCAGCCTGATCTCAAGGCCACGTTCGACGTCCGCGTCACCGCTCCCACGTCGTGGAAGGTCATCTCCAACTCCGCGGTCGTCGAGACCCTTGCCGCCGATCCCGGCAAGCACGTTTTCCGGACCACCCCGAAGATGAGCACGTACCTGGTGGCGCTCATCGCCGGTCCCTACGCGCAGTGGACCGACAACTACTCCGACGAGCACGGCGACATCCCGCTCGGAATCTTCTGCCGCGCTTCGCTGGCCGAGTTCATGGACGAGGAGCGACTGTTCACCGAGACCAAGCAGGGATTCGACTTCTACCACCGCAACTTCGGTGTTCCCTATGCTTTCGGCAAGTACGACCAGCTCTTCGTCCCCGAATTCAATGCGGGCGCGATGGAGAATGCCGGCGCCGTGACATTCCTCGAGGACTACGTCTTCCGCTCCAAGGTGACCCGCTACTCGTACGAACGTCGTGCCGAAACGGTCCTGCACGAAATGGCGCACATGTGGTTCGGCGACCTCGTCACGATGGCGTGGTGGGACGACCTGTGGCTCAACGAGTCGTTCGCGACCTTCGCTTCGGTCCTGTGCCAGACCGAGGCCACGGAGTACGCGAACGCCTGGACGACGTTCGCCAACGTCGAGAAGTCGTGGGCGTACCGCCAGGACCAGTTGCCGTCGACGCACCCGATTGCCGCGGACATTCCGGACCTGGCCGCCGTCGAGGTCAACTTCGACGGCATCACCTACGCCAAGGGCGCGAGCGTCCTCAAGCAGTTGGTGGCATACGTCGGACTCGAGCCGTTCCTCGCCGGACTGCGTGAGTACTTCCGTGAGCACGCATTCGGAAACGCAACATTCGACGATCTGCTGGGCTCACTCGAAAAGTCCTCGGGCCGTGACCTTTCCGACTGGGGTCGGCAGTGGCTCAAGACCACCGGTTTGAACATCCTGCGCCCCGACTTCGATGTCGACGCTGACGGAAAGTTCACCCGCTTCGCCGTCCTGCAGGACGGTGCTGCACCAGGCGCCGGCGAGCGGCGAATCCACCGGATCGCCATCGGCATCTACGACGACGTCGACGGCAAGTTGGTGCGAAGCCATCGCGTCGAACTCGACCTCGATGCCGTCGAAAGCACGGATGTCCCCGAACTTGTCGGCGTCGCCCGCGGTGCACTCGTGTTGGTCAACGACGACGATCTCACCTACGGCTCCGTGCGACTCGATCCCGAATCGTTGGCGACGGCGATCGAGCGGGTCGGCGACATCACCGACTCACTCCCCCGCACCCTGGTCTGGTCGGCGGCGTGGGAAATGACCCGTCAAGCCGAACTGAAGGCACGCGACTTCGTCGCGCTGGTCGAGCGCGGCATCAGTTCGGAGACCGAAGTCGGTGTGGTGCAACGTCTCTTGCTCCAAGCCCAAACCGCCATCGGCTCCTACGCAGATCCGGCCTGGGCCGAGGCCGAAGGCGCGGCGAGCTTCGCCAATCGGTTGCTCGAACTCGCACGTGAGGCAGAGGCCGGGTCCGACCACCAGCTGGCATTCGTCAACGCACTCACCGGCGCAGCACTCTCCCCGTGGCACACCGAGGTACTGCGCGAATTGCTCGACGCCGATCCCTCCACCGTTGGGCTCGACGGCCTGATCGTCGACACGGACCTGCGCTGGCGCATCGTCGGGGCACTCGCGGCCGCCGGTGAGATCGACGCCGAAGGAACCGCAACTCCGTTCATCGACGCCGAAGCTCAGCGTGACCCGACCGCTGCGGGCGCTCGTCAAGCCGCGGCGGCCGCGGCCGGACGTCCGCAGGTCGCTGTCAAGGAAGAGGTCTGGGCAAAAGTCGTCGGCGACGACTCCGTGCCCAACATCACCGCGCGATCGATCATCGGCGGGTTCGCTCGCGAAGGCCAGGACGAATTGCTCGAGCCCTTCGTCTCCCGCTACTTCGCCGATATCGCGGCGGTGTGGGAACGACGCTCGAGCGAAGTGGCACAGACGGTCGTCATCGGGCTGTACCCGTCGTGGTCGATCTCGGACGAATCCGTAGCGGCAGCAGACCGGTTCCTCGAAGGCGACATCCCTCCCGCGTTGCGTCGCCTGGTCGTCGAAGGTCAGGCCGGCGTGGTTCGTTCACTCGCAGCACGAAAGTTCGACGCGAGCTGACATGCGAAAGGCCGGTGCTCGCTTCGATTCTCACGAATCGAAGCGAGCACCGGCCAGTGTCTTACAAGTCAGGGCGCTGAAATCGCGGCTGCCATAACGCGGATAGCGCTGATCAGTCCGTCGATCAGGTTGCCTTCACTGAAAGATGCAACAGCTGCCGTTGCTCCGAGCTGGGTAACACGATCGGTGACCCGATCGGCGATTGCCCGACCGCTGCGAACCTCGACGGTGCGCTGGTTGGGCGAAACGGCGATCAAGACGGAACGCTCGGCTTCGGGCGTGGTCGGGAACAATGCGTCGGCACCCGCTGCCGGATCAGAACCGAGATCACCGACGTACGCGTTGAACCGCACCTTGGTGGCCCGCGTCGCTTCGGTCATCGCGACGTCGAGCGCGACCAGATCCATGGTCTCGAACGGAAGATCGTCGGTGAACGGCTCGCCGATGCGATGCACACCGGATACGCGTCCACTGGACGTGACGACGCTGCCGACGGGCAGGTCCTCGGGCGCTACTGCGAGCGCGGTCGAATGATCACCACTTGCCACTTGCGGACCCTCCGATCAGATCAGCCGAACCGGCTTCGATTGCGTGTGCACTGCCGTGATGGCCACCGCGAACGGTGACCTCGTCGACAGCACTCCACAGCACGGGAGCGTGATCCCACGACTCACCGAGATGGAACGCCGGCGGAACCGGTCCCGGCGTCTTCTTCCCGAGGAAGGACGCAGCCGCGAAGAACGCGGTGATCAAGGCCGGAATCCCAACGTATATCAGTACTACCTCGAGAATGCTCACACCAGATAACGTAGCCCAGAACGCCAGGAAGGAAAGCGTCAGGGCCACAAATTCTCGGGCAATTTCGTTTCGGTGACGCTAGAACTCAATTCAGGCTGCGCCCACGCCGACACATTGCTCAGGCTGCGCCCACGCCGAGATACGGCATCCACGCCGGATGCAATTCCTTGGTCGCCGCGAGCAGACGCCAGTGAGGTCCGGACGGCGGGACCAATTCCGCACGGAGGGTCCATCCGAGTTCGCTGAGCATCTTGTCGGCCTTGCGGTGATTGCAGGGGGCGCAGCACGCGACGCAGTTCTCCCACGAATGCCCGCCACCTCTGCTGCGAGGAACGACGTGGTCGATGGTTTCGGCTTTGGCTCCGCAGTACGCACATCGGAAGTGGTCACGATGCATCAGCGCGGCACGAGTCATGGGGATGCGGGCGCGATATGGAACGCGCACGTAGGTGCGCAATCGAATGACCGAGGGAACCTGCACCGACCAGTCCGCGGAATGGACTACCGGGCCCTGTTCGTCCTCGTGGACGGTATCGGCCTTGCCGCAGGCCATCAGTACGACCGCGCGCCTGGCAGGAAGGGCGGTCAGCGGTTCGTACGTGACGTTGAGCAGTAGCACCCGACGTTTCACCCACTCGGGGACTACGCGATCGGGAGGGAACATCTCGACGTGAGAATGCTCGTCGGAAAAGAGTGGGTCGGCAGTGTGCGCGAACCCGTCAGGAACAACTTCCAGAACAGCCCCTAACGCGTGGTCGTTCCGCGCGCTAGTGGGCTGGAGTTGTCGGTGATTGCGTGCAGCATGTCGGTTCTTCATACGACCTCCGGGAGACTGCCCCCAAGTTGACCACGGATGATCGCGTTGCGCACTCCCATTTCGAACAAAATTGCCAGGACGGCCGGTGAATTTCCGGTGAATGGGTACGCACTCCGACTCGATACAACCGTCGTCGACCCGGAAACCGACCACTACGGCCGTCAGGCACAATGGAACTTGCCATGAATGACGTACAGCACGACGTGCAGCAGACCTTCTACGACGCCGTCGGCGGAGCCGAGACGTTTCACAAGCTCACCGCGCGATTTTACGAAGAAGTCGCGAAGGACGAGGTTGTGCGCCCGCTCTACCCCGAGGCCGATCTCGGCCCGGCCGAGCGGCGGATGCGGATGTTCCTCGAGCAGTACTGGGGCGGACCGCACACGTACTCGGAGGAGCGTGGACACCCGCGTCTGCGGATGCGCCACAATCCATTCGTGATCGGCCCGATCGAGCGTGATGCGTGGCTGCGGTGCATGCACGTCGCCATCGCGTCCATCGACGAGAAGACTCTGCGCCCGGTGCACCGCAAGCAGTTGATCGACTACATGGAGATGGCTGCCGCGTCCATGGTGAACTCCGCTATCTGACCGTCTACCTAGCCTTCGGCCTGAACACGCGCGCGACCCGGCGGGCAGCGCGTACCCCGAACGACACCGTGGGATGCAGGGGCGAACTCAAGATTGCATGCTTGCGCACGTACTCTTCGACCTCCCACTCCGACCAACTGCCCGCACGGAAGAGTGCGGCATCGCCGACACTCAGGGTTCGCTCGGCGATTCCGTCGGCCTGAACGGTGACCGACCCTTCGATGATGTGCACGATTTCGTCCGCGTGGAAGTACCAGCGGAAGCGCCCCTTCGTGCAATCCCCGACGTGTGTAGTCGTGGTCCCGTCTTTACTCGCCGACCATTGCGCCGACCGTGCAACCGGTGTGCCGAAGATTATCCAGTCGCGGTTGATCGGATCATCTTCGAGCAGTACATGATCCAAACTGACCGCTTCGATTGCCGACAAAGTCAAGGCCAAGCCCCCTTGGTTGAATTCCCGAATACTTCTCCCCCGGCAGTAACACCAAATTTGCCACATGGTGTCACCGCGTGAATGCAAAGTACACCAAGGCTAGGTAAAGAGTCACGCTTTTGCCGTGTCCAAGTCGTGAGAGTGCCAGACGTTTGGCACTATGAACTGCTGTGAGCACCCCCGCGGATTCGTCCTCTGTAAGCCGGCCCGAAGCCCCGTGGTGGAACGAGGCGGTCTTCTATCAGATCTATCCGCGTTCTTTTGCCGATTCGGGCAGCGACGGTATCGGCGACCTCGGCGGAGTCGAGGAGAAACTCGGCTACCTCGAACTGCTCGGCATCGATGCAATCTGGTTGAGCCCGGTGATGAAGTCACCGATGGCAGACCACGGCTACGACGTCTCGGATCCTCGCGACATCGATCCCTTGTTCGGCGATCTGGCGACGATGGATTCACTGATCACGTCAGCCCACGAACGCGGAATCAAGGTCACGATGGACCTGGTCCCGAACCACACGAGTGATCAGCACGAGTGGTTCAAGGCAGCCCTGGCGTCGGCGCCCGGTTCTGCGGAGCGATCCCGTTACATCTTCCGAGACGGCAAAGGTGAGAACGGCAACGAACCGCCGAACAACTGGCCGAGCATCTTCGGCGGCCCGGCGTGGACCCGCGTCACCGAAGCCGACGGAACACCCGGCCAGTGGTACCTGCACATCTTCGCCAAGGAACAGCCCGACCTGAACTGGGACAACCCCGAGGTCTTCGACGACCTCGCCAAGACTCTGCGGTTCTGGCTCGAGCGCGGAATCGACGGATTCCGCATCGACGTGGCCCACGGAATGGCCAAGCCCGACGGTTTGCCGGACCACGACTGGGAGCTCAACGAGCTCATGCGCAATTCCGACGACGACCCGCGGTTCAACAACCCGGCAGTTCACGAAATCCACCGCGGCATCCGCAAGGTCATGGACGAGTTCCCGGAGGCGATGACCGTCGGCGAGATCTGGGTGAAGGACAACCAGAAGTTCGGCGAATACATCCGGCCAGACGAACTGCATCTCGGATTCAACTTCCGACTTGCAGAAACCGAATTCTCCGCCGAGTCCGTCCGGGAGGCCGTGGAGAACTCTCTTGCGGCCGTCGCCGAGGTCGGGGGTGTGCCCACGTGGACGCTGTCGAATCACGACGTCGAACGTGAAGTCACGCGCTACGGCGGGGGTGAGATCGGAACGCAACGCGCACGGGCGATGATCCTCGTCGAACTGGCGCTTCCGGGCGCGAGCTTCATCTACAACGGAGCCGAACTCGGCCTGCCGAACGTCGAACTGCCCGACGAGGCACTACAGGACCCGGTCTGGGAACGATCCGGACATGCCGAGCGAGGACGCGACGGCTGCCGAGTGCCCCTTCCGTGGGAAGGAAGCGAACCCCCGTTCGGATTCACCACCGGCGCGAGCACCTGGTTGCCGATGCCACGCGAGTGGTCGACGCTCACGGTGGAGGCGCAGATCGAGGACGTCGACTCGATGCTCTCGCTGTATCGCGCCGCACTCGAACTTCGTAGCGCCAGGCCGGAGTTCTCCGGCGCGGACATCGATTGGTACGGCAGTCCCCCCGGCTGCCTCGCTTTCCGTCGACGCGGTGGTCTGATCTGTGCTCTCAACACCACGGAGGTACCGATCGCGCTGCCGAACGGGCAGCTGCTGTTGAGCAGCGCACCACTCGTCGACGGTCAGCTACCCGTCAACGCTGCGGCGTGGCTGATCTGAGAGAACACCGCACCCGCCACCTGTAACTCCTATCGTGCGACCATCAGCGGTATCGAACCACCGCGGTGACGGTAGATCGAACCGAACCGAGCATCGAGCCGCACCCACGATCTACTCGCCCGCACCCGAACCAGTTCCGAGGCGTCGATCTGCTCGAGATCGATGTCGGCGGTCATCGCCTCGGACCCGGTGTGCGGAACGAATCCCATTGCGGTCAAGGCAAAAATAACTCGCATCGAGATCCCGACCGTGCCGGACGGACCACTGACCTCGAGCACGTCCTGATCGAGCAACGACGCCGGCGGACCGTGACTACTTCCATGCTCCAGTGCCAAGGCGTTGCCCCGCTGCGCCAGTTCGATCAGCACCCGGGCGGGTACGTCGTCCAGGTGCTCGAAGCCGTCCATCGGCGGCAACGCCCCACGCCACGCCGAATCCATGGCGAACCCCGGATCGATCAGCTCACTTGTCGCCTGCTCCACCGCCGAGAGCAACTGATCGCCGGCAGCCGAGGTGTCGTCAGGGTTGATGGTGCCCGCCACGGTTCGCGTAGCGAGAGCGTCGAAACCCGTTGACGCCCAGACGCTCAGGTGAGCATCTCCGCGTCGACGCATCCGGATGACCGTGGACTCGTCCAAACGCAAGGCATGACCGATGAAGCCGGCCAAGTTCTTTCGCTCGGCCTCCTCGGGCACGGTCAGTACACGTTCATGCACGTTGCCAGCTCTCCAAGTACTCGCGCTCGGGCCCGCTGAGGCGACGCAAACGTTGAGTGTCGATATCGAAGGCCGCGATCTGAGTCGACGCCACGATGGACGGCGGGACACTGAGATCCGCACCGCGGGGGCGAACCTCGTACGCGATGGTGAAGTCCACCGCGCGCACCTTTTCCACCCACATGAAGACGTCGAGCGGCGAATCGTCGTGCCGCAGTTGACCGCGATAACGCACGTGGAGATCGGCAATCACGGCCCCGTCACGCAGGGTGACCGTCGGGCGCGAGTCTTCGAACAACCAAGGAATCCGCGCCTCTTCGAGCAACGTCACCATCCGTGCGTGGTTGATGTGCTGGAAGGCATCCATGTCGGACCACCGAACCACAACTTCGGCGTGGAATCCTTCGCTCAACGTCCTACCTCCGATCGGGTGCCCATGCTGCGCACCATGCTACGAACCTGACGCGCCGCCACCGAGAGCGTCGCGAGGTCAAGCGTCCCAGACTCGAAGATCTCGACGAGAGCTGCCCTCGCCCGGCTCAGACGCGAGGCGTTGGTCGACTCCCATTCGTCGATCTTCTCCTGCGGCGACTCCCCCGGCTCGCCGCCGGCCAGAACCTCCATCGTCAGCTGCCGAAGCGAACTGTAGAGGTCGTCTCGCAACGCGAGCCTCGCGAGCGAGTGCCATCGATCGCCGCGCTCGAGTCCCGAGACCGCGCTCAGCAACCAGTCGATTCCCAGATGCGCGTCCAAGGCGTAGTACAGCTCCGCAACTTCGGCGATGTCGTGATCTGCGATGTCGGCGATGTCCGCGATGTCGAGCAGGCAGTAGACGTCCAGCAGTCGGAACACGTCCAGCGCCAACGCTTCCGGAGCCCCGCGATCGATCACCGATTGAGCCCGCACCAGCAGATCGTCGAGTTGATGGCCCGCAAGCAGCCCCGGGACCAGAGGTGCCGTAGCCCGATACGCCGCCGAGTAACGCGCAACCTCGGCGCCGACGGCGATCGGCTGGGGCCGATTGGCCAGGAACCACCGCGACGCGCGGTCGAGCAAGCGGCACGACTCAACGATCAACTCGTTTTCGATCTCTGCACTGACGCCCGCCGAGCGGATTCGCGACCACACCTCGTCGAGCGCAAACACCTCTCGCACAGCGGCGTAGGCACGGATCGAGTCCGTACTGCTCGCTCCGGTCTCCTCGGCCAAGCGGTAGGCGTACGTGATTCCGCCGTTGTCGATCACTTCGTTCACGAGCATCGTCGCGACGATCTGCCGCCGCAACGGGTGTGCCTTGATCTCCGTTTCGAACCGATCGCGAACAGCGGTCGGGAAGTACTGCGGGATCTGCTGGGCGAAGAAATCGTTGTCCGGCAACTCGGTTGCGAGCAGATCGTCCTTGAGTGAAAGCTTCACGTGCGCCGTCAGCGTCGCCAATTCCGGCGACGTCAGACCCACACCGGCCTCGAGTCGACGCTCGATCTCCTTGTCGGTCGGCAACGCCTCGAGCTTGCGGTCAAGGCCACGTGCCTTGGTCAGATCCGTCAACTGACGGCGGTGAACACCGAGCATCTGAGAAGCGGTCACGCGGGAGATTCCGAGCAGCGCGTTCTGAGCAATGTTGTCCGCCAACACCAGCGCCGCCACGTCGTCGGTCATCGACGCCAGCAACGGATTCCGTTCCTGCGTGGGCAGTAACTGCGAACGCACGAGCGAATCGAGAAGAATCTTGATGTTCACTTCGTGATCGGAGCAGTCGACGCCGGCCGAGTTGTCGATGGCGTCGGTGTTGATGTGACCGCCGCTGGCGCTGAACTCGATTCTTCCCAGAGCAGTGACGCCGAGGTTGCCGCCCTCCCCGATCACCTTGACCCGCAGATCTTGACCGTCGACACGCACGGCGTCGTTGCTCTTGTCGCCAACCTGCGCATTGGTCTCGGTCGACGCTTTGACGTATGTACCGATTCCGCCGTTCCACAGCAGATCCACCGGTGCCGACAGAATCGCCTGCATCAATTCCGGCGGCGAGAGCTTCGTGACCCCCTCGGCCAGACCCAGTGCGATCCGGACGCTTTCGGCGATCGGAACCGACTTGACCGTGCGGTCCCATACGCCGCCACCTTCACTGATCAGGCTCTTGTCGTAGTCGGCCCATGACGACCGTGGCAACTCGAAAAGTCGTTGACGTTCGACGAACGAGCTCGCTGCATCCGGGTTCGGATCGAGGAAGATGTGTCGATGATCGAACGCGCCCACCAGACGGATGTGCCGACTGAGGAGCATTCCGTTGCCGAACACGTCTCCGCTCATGTCGCCGACGCCTACCGTCGTGAAATCCTGCGTCTGCGTGTCGACCCCGAGTTCGCGGAAGTGCCGCTTGACGCTTTCCCAGGCGCCGCGAGCGGTGATACCCATGCCCTTGTGGTCGTATCCCACGGAGCCACCGGAGGCAAACGCGTCGCCGAGCCAGAAGTCGTACTTGGCGGCAACCGAATTGGCGAGATCCGAGAACGTCGCCGTGCCCTTGTCCGCGGCGCCCACCAGGTAGCGATCCTGATCGTCCTTGCGCACCACTCGATCCGGCGTCACAACTTCGCCGGTAGCCGCGTGCACGTTGTCGGTGATGTCGAGCAATCCGGAGATGAACGTGGTGTAGCAGGCCTTGCCGGTTTCCAGCGTCGCCATTCGATCAACGGCCGGATCGCCCGTCGGCAGAGGCGGATTCTTCACGACGAAGCCGCCCTTGGCGCCGACCGGCACGATCACCGCGTTCTTGACGGCCTGAGCCTTCACCAAGCCGAGCACCT